>JAEEIK010000095.1 GCA_016281335.1 Lachnospiraceae bacterium
CCCGAATCATTATGCCCGCCATAGGTGGCGTTCGGGCTTTCCAAATTGGCTGCGATACGGTTTAACATGGAGCGCTTTTCGGCTCTCGGATCCAGCTCTCCAAAACCCGGAGCTTCTATGACCGGCTCGTTTTGCAAAACCTCCGGTACCGGATTATTCTTCTCTATCTCATTATCGATATTAATGATATCGAGCGCCTCTTCATCGATCTGTTCGACGGGCTTGGGATTATTTACCGCGCCTGCCTGCTTTTTCAGTTCCTCTGCCCTCTGCTTCATGAGTTCTGTCTGCTTCTGCCAGTTTTCCTCACTCTGCAGCTGACAGTACAGATCGCATACCGCGTTCAGTTTTCTGTTATTGGTGAAGTTGAAGACATTATCGTTATTGTCGGTTTTCTTGTCGACATTTTCCACATCCGTATTGATCATATACGAACGGCACTCATCGAGTATACGGCGTTTTGCGTTTTTTAGGGCTTCTTCACGTTCAGCTTTGTCAACTATGCTCTTTGCGCTGCCAAAGTCTCTTATGGCTGCCCTTAAGGAAGACAGCGAAGCATCTTTCGTCGACTGTATCAAAGCGATATTAAGCTCGGACAGTGCTGTCTCGCGCTGTCTGTGAGCCTCATCGGTAAATTCCAGCTTATCGGGATTGTCTATAAAATAATTCTTTACGACAGCCCTTATGGTATTCTGCCTGGTGGAGTGGTCAGCGCCGAAATGATCCACCTGGTTCACCCTGTTTATCACCTGATCCACCTGTGAGTATTTTGTCACACGTATCAGGTTTCTCTTTTCGTCCGTCAGATATACACCGGGGGGCAGCTCGGTGATGCCGCTGCCCCTGTAATATTCCTTTGTTTCCGTGTCATAGTATCCCCACTGATGAGCCAGACCGTCATCGCGGTCTCCCATCTGGGATTTATCGACGCCCTCAAGTCCCGCACTGTGCGGAGTGGTACCTATTATTATGCGTTCCTGTCCGCGGACGTTCTGCGGATGGAAAAAAAGCCCGCTTAATGTAGCGTCGGCCACCGTGGTATATATGGTGGTTGCCTTCAGGTTCGGTATATTCCTCAGATCGGGATAGTTCCTGCGGTGATCCCACACATCGGGTCCGGGCACGGGATCTCTCTGGATCAGTTCAAAATTGACATGCTTTGTAAACTCCTCATAGCCTTCCTGCTTTTTCAGCCAGTCGTATATCTCTATGACAGTCTCCGAGGACGCTACGGCTCCGCGGCTGTGCCCCTGGATATTGATCTGTACGGGCATGTTGAAGCCGGGATCGTTCGGATTGGCTTTCCATTTGGCCATCAGCGGTTTTAAGAATTCTATTGCCGCCTCGGTACCTATCTCAACATTGTTGCTGATCCTATAGCGCCCCGTATCGGTCAGGCCCATGTTGTCGGCTGAAGGTCCCGGCAGGGTATAACGGTACTTGGTCACCCCGTCCTGTATGACGCGCTTCATCCTCACATGGTTATCGGATGTATCGATATTTCCTACCTTTTGCTGTCTTATGCCGTACTGGGCGTTCATCGCCATTGCTGTCTCAGCATCCAGCTTGTCTTCGTCTATGATATTACCGTGAAAGCCATGATGCTCTTTTCTCGCCTGGGCATACCCCGAGCCTGCGAAATCAAGTTCCAGTACCGGCTGTCCGTTATCCAGCTGGGCATGTCCCCTGCTGTGATGTATGGGAACCGTACGGTCTTTCGGGTCATCTGCCTGATAGATACTGTCGATATCCTCGTAGACACTATCCCCGAAAACCTGCTTTATGGCATCCCTCTGGGACATCTCGGCCCTTACGCTTTTCTGCGAACGGTTGAAAGCATGCCGGTTAAGCTCATCATCGTCTAACTTTGGCAGCACATAGCTTTTCTTTTTACGGACTGTGCTTTTTGTGGCTTCTGTCTGCATATTGTGCTCATAGCCTGCCCGCCGCAGCATGCTCGTGTTTGCCTGGGACTGGGCTGTCTTGTCTTTCTTAAAGGCTGTATAATACGGATTGAAGCTCCCTTTATTCTTGAGCTTATCCTGCATCTCCTTATCATTCGGATATTCGACGCCATTTCCTTCCCTCATGGCTGCTTCCTGCAGCAGGGCCTCCGTCTTTATGAAATCCCCGGGTGTGAAGGTCCCCATCGCGGCATACATTCCCGCAAGAACCTCAGATCTCTTACGCCATGTCGTGATTTCGGTATTCTTAAGTTCTTCCAGCTTCTGCAGCCCTATCTGCGCCCCTTCGGGATCCGTACAGTTTTCAATGCTGTCAAAATACGCTTCCATAAAAGGCATATCTTCCGGTGTCCAGCCTCTTTTCAGCATTTCGATCCTGAAAGCCTCATTGCGGATAGTGCGACTGTTGGGATCAGTCCCAAGTGAGATCTCATAATGCTGTAACGATTCAAGCATTTTTATATAGTCATTTTTCCTGATCTGCGCGGTCTGGGGCGACAGCACTCCGTTCTTTATATCTTCACTGTATACTCTTAAGACTTCGACTTCCTCGGGTCTCATGACATATCTCCTTATTTCCCGCCGCTGGATTTCCTTCCCTTTTCTACGCCTTCATCCTCTGTTACTGTTTCCTTTTTTGCCTTGACATCCGGTGATCCGACGCTCATTCTGCGGGGTCTGTCAAATTTTGTTGAAAGATCTCCCATTTTTTTCTCCTTATTTAAGCTGTATCGTACAAATGTTCATTTATCAATTTCGTCTATGAATATAACATATAAAGCGTAGCAAAAGCGTATACCTTCACGAAAACGTCCGGCACTCCTGAATTCTTTTTTTGCTTTTACCATCCGCTTTTTTTAATTCGTCAAACTCGACCCTGCGGCGTATCCCCCTTCTTATAATGCAGAAAATATATACCTTTTTAATCTTACATGATTAATCTGTATATTTCCATACAATTTTCCTAAACCTACGAGATCTCAGCGATCAATTCTGTCTGATAATCCCCCAAACAGCATATAGGATAAATCCTTAGGTTCGTGCTGTTCCCGAGGTATAACTCATCTTATGCTCGACAGCATTTCAAGGAATATGCCTTCTCCTGCTGTTTTCTGGAAATTAGTGCGTATACAGCCATAGTCTTCGCTGCCTCAGCGTGATATAAGCAATAAAAAAGAGGTGTGATAGACATCACACCCATAATCTTAATCTCCTTATCCGTTTTTCCTGAAATATTACTTCCCACTGGGAGCCCAACTATCCTATACCTTCCTCATAAGAACCCAAGTTCTCTGCATATGTTTTTGTAGCGAACCTGCTCCTTTTCTTTAATAGGCTTTGAAGGATCATTCATAGTATGTGATATTACGTCGGCATCCTTTAGGAGTTCTTCCATGGGAGAATCCACCGTGTTCTTATCATCGTGATGATATATTGCCGAACAGATAATCTCCGTCTCCTCATTATTTGTCAGTGCCAGTTCTTTCAAAATGTTTTCTGCCAATTCAGCTCCCTTGTGAGCATGATCATCATATGATGCAGTTTTATATGCGTACAGGTCATGAAGCATAGCCGCCATAGCAGCCAGTTCTTCATCCAGCCCACGTTTCCTGGCGAGGATTACTGCTGCAAGAGACACCCCGTAAAGATGTACTGTAGCAGCCGTCCTCTCATCGATATCATCTATCTTAGCAAGCTCAACGTTAATATAATTTCTGAGTTCTTTTAACCTTCCCATTTTTCCTCCTATTAATCACGTAGAATCTGTATAGTTCTTCCATTTTATATACCTTTCATTCTATCAGCCCACCATGAAAATAACACTCATATATCACTTCGCCCTTATAACTGATAGTCTCTTTACCCTGAAACCATTCAAAATCCCCCTCTACATCACAGGTATAGGTATAATCACCGTTTTCGTACTGCTGAGGTCCACGAAAAGGCTTATCCTCAGGAACATGCAGCAAAGCCTCTTTCAAAAAATCTCCGCTGAAGTTATCTCCTGTTACTCTGCCTGCATAATTCATACTCCAATATGGCTTTTGTTTTACCCAAAGTGCCTCTTCACCGGCAAAGCGGTTTCCTCCAATGTAAGTATCATAATACATGTATTCACCATCTTCATAGATAAGATCATGAGAACCGATTCTGGAAGATTCTGTCTCTGCTCCTTTTCCGGCATAAGTTGCCTGTTTTGCTTTTATCAGAAATTTGATAATGAGGTATTCTTCTCTCAACACCGATAAATGCTCTATGATATCCGGGTTCCACGAAATAATCTTCGTAAGATTTCCACATGGGAATTCCTCGCATAAACCACAGAACCGCGCATTGTGACTTTTGCAGCAGGCATATACCCTGCATACACCGGACTCTGCCCATTCAGGCACTCTGCCTTCCACTTCGTTACATCCGGGACAAATACCCTGTAACTTCTTTGAACAGCCCATGCAACATTCACCACAGGCAGTGATCGTGTTGAAATCTGTCATCCTTACCTCTCCTGGTCTCTTGGGGACGGGGTTAATCCCCGTCCCCATGGTTCCTTGGTTCCAGCTGATTATACCATTCTGTCATCACAAGCGCTATAAGTTTATTATAGTCCTCAAAACCGATCACCTGGCCGGCCCCGTTCCAAAAATCAATCGCGGAACCGTCCCCCTGATCGGTTTCAGTTTATTGTAACGGTCTCACCGCTCTGTCCGAGGAAGACGATAAAGCCGCCCACCGGAAGATTGATCTCTTCTCCTGCGTCAATATAGTGCGTGGTATATACCGTCTCGAAGAACTTGTTATATACGTAGATCACCACATCATCCGGGCAGTCAGCCGTTATCACTTCATAGGCCATACCATCACCGATCTTGAACCATGACACATTATCGCTTGTGAGTCGAACCTCCGTTATATCTGATGTGAATTCCGGGATTTTAGCCAAGGATACATAGGAATTACCAAAGCTTGCATCAACGGTGCCGTCATTATTTACACTCAAATCGAGCAGATCCCTGTTTGCAGAGCAGGGCAGGGTCTGGAAAGCGACCGCTGTCACCCCGTCCTTTATCTTAAGCAGGCGGCTTCCCAGTCCTGTTCCGACCAGGACATAGCCGGGCAGTTCTTCGGGCATCTTCATGAACACAAAGGGCGCATCATATACTGCCGAAGAATAACGGTTATTATATACAGCCATGGGAACCGAGCATCGTGTTTCCCATGCAGCCTTAACTTTGTCACTTACCGGATTAGCTTCCACACGCTCCGCTATGTATTGGTTCTGTATGTACGCCCCCAGTTCAGCCTTCTCCGTATATTGCTCAGCGGCAATATATACTCCGCCATCATCCTGCTCTTTGAAATAAAGTACTCTCTGATCCTTCCTGATCACGCCGCTTTCGCTGACCTCTGCAAAACCGCCGTCATCGGTATATTTAAAATATGACTCCATATTTCTTCCGTCAAAAGTTTCAACCTCAAGGAGCATCGATCCCTGACCGGGAAAGCTCACTTTGGCAAGTCCCACCGCCGGAGCATCATTAAAACTGTAGTATCCTGCATATTGTTTTATTTCTTCGGGAATGGTTTCCACAATACTGACATCGACCGGCTTAGGATCCTGCACTGCTATCCCCTGCTCTTCAAGCGCGGTATCAAGCAAAGCCTCACACATGAGCTCACACAGCAGGCTGCTGCCGCCGCTTGATAAAACAGCCACGCTTATCTTCTCATCCGGAGCTACCATTAAATGGGAATGCATGGTCAGCACATCACCGCCTTTGCCGACCACCTGCACGCCTTCATTCTCATACTTAAGAGACTCGACATAGTCCCAGCCCAGACCGCAGCCGTCAATATATCCATCCTCGGAATCAGTCCAGCATTCTTTCATTTCATCAGTCAGTCCCGGACTGATCAGGCTGTCACTGCCGGTAAAGAACGAACTTCCGAATACCGCCACATCGGACGCCGTGGCGTAGATGCCGCCGGAACCAAAATCCATGCAATACTCGTAATCATTCGGAAGACCGCTCACATATACATCTACCGGATCCCCGAGTATTTCGGCATTTTCCGGCGTACCGGTGTGACTTAAGCCGATGGAAGCCGCCAGCTCATTGGTAATAAAATCGGTATAGCTCATGCCGCTGACATTCCTGACTATGATCTGCAGCAAGCCGAAGCCGTCGTTACAGTAAGCTGCATATTCTCCCGGATCAGCCTTCAGTCTCTGCTTCGCCAGGTTATCCAGAAGAATGCTTTCCGGATCCACGTCATGCTCCGCATATAAGGTTTCGTTGATAAGCGTTGTTCCCATGATCCCCGATGTATGGTCCATCAGCATCCTGACCGTAATATCCTTATATCTTGGATCCGCCATCTTAAAATCCGGGATGTATTTCGTGACCGGCGCATCAATGTCTACCAGTCCCCTGTCCGCAAGCTGCATGACTGCTGCCGCTGCATAGACCTTGCTTACGGAAGCCAGGCAGTATACACGTTCATCATCCTGCAGATCCGTCTCGTTTAGTGCCGCAGCAGGTTCTGCCTGTAAGGATCCTGCTGCACTTACGCTGCCTGCAACAGCCGTTGCGGCAGTCATTATCATCAATGTACTTATGATCGCTTTTTTCATTCTTTTCACCTCTTATTCTGTCATGAGCTCCGTTACGGATACCTGCCGTATCTTACCGGCCGAAAGATAGGTCACTATATAGCAGAAGATAACCAGCGCCACCCCCGTGACCACCAATACCGCTGTATTGGCTTCATTGGGGATCCCAAAGAGCATTAGCCAGAAGACCTTATATATCATCGCTCCGAACACAGCAGCGATCACTGAAGCCGTCACTGTCGCCGGCAGCATAGAGATTGCCAGCTGCTTCATCAGATCCGCGGATGAGTATCCCATGCTCTTCATGATCCCCAGTTCTTTTCTCTGTCTTCTTACATTCGACGCCGCGATGATCACAAGTATGGCCGCTACAACTATCGTAACGAATATTGCTCCGCCGCCGCAGAAAAGTAAAAACATATTTGCGACCGGTTCAATCTGTGTCTTAAAAAGGTTCTGATATGAACTCATTTCCTTGATGACAAAGCTGCTGCTTCTGCCGGAGATCACCCTATCGCCTATCACAATGGAATAATCGATCTCATTAACTCCGTAATGTGTGATCAGCGTTGCCATCTGCTCCTCTGCAACATTGCGGATCCTCTGCTCAAGATCACCAGATGCATCAGCGCTTTCGGCCATATCTTTTGCGCTGGCTCCGTATTTTTCGGTCACTTTTTTCTCAAACTCCGATCTCTCTACACCTTTCTCCAGGAATACCTCCACGGTATCGGGACGCGCATTCGGAACACATCTTAAATACGCCTTTTCACTCATA
>JAEEIK010000096.1 GCA_016281335.1 Lachnospiraceae bacterium
ATAATATGTGTGATCCGAGGATACGGTGACGGCAGATACATCCACTCGGTGAAATGAGAAAAGACCACTGTCAGTATGGCCACGCCACGCAGCATCATTGATACCGAGCGGTCTACTGCTGCCGTTTTCTTATCATTTGCTCTCATGATATCCGGTCTCGGTATTAACGCTCCAGACGTTTGTCTTATCCTTCCTTCCGGAAAGAATATTGCTGACCGCTTCAAAAGACGTGCACATTGAGTGATCCAGATTGTTGTATCTGTGCTGGCCGTTACGTCCCACACAATACAGATTGTCAATAGCACTTAAATAATCGCGGAGCACGTCCATATGCTCATAGGTATCAAAGTATGCGGGATAAGCTTTCTTAACTTTTTCTTCGTGATAGTCCAGCACATCTTTCCTGCTTTTTATCAGTCCCAGATTGATCATGTCCTTTATGGCGAATTTTGCGAATTCTTCTTCGCTCATCTTCCACCACTCATCGCCTTCCTGGCAGAAATACTCGAGTCCTACCCATACGGTATTCTCAAGGTCT
Source organism: Lachnospiraceae bacterium (assembly GCA_016281335.1). Classification (GTDB taxonomy): domain Bacteria; phylum Bacillota; class Clostridia; order Lachnospirales; family Lachnospiraceae; genus NK4A136. The sequence goes on from JAEEIK010000096.1 coordinate 539, forward strand.
GCCACCATGTAAGGTGACCAGTTGTTGTATATCTGGAAACGTCCCATCTCTATACCCTTGTCATGCACATAGACCCAGTTGTCCGGTATGATATTAGAAATGGTCTTCATCTTTGTCTTATTCTGAAGCAGAAGCTTCGGAACCAGCACGCCGAGGGTGATGTAATCCCTGTAAGGCAGGCCTTCGGCGATCTTCCTCATATTCTCAGGCACATCGTTCATGCCATGCACCAGATCCTTTACCGGCATGGAGGAAATGAATACATCGCCTTCGATGGTCTTCTCTCCTTCGGGAGTCTTTACGGTAACGGAAGTTATCATATTATCGGAATTCTTATTTATACCGGTAACATGATGATTCTTGAGTATCTTGCCACCCTTGCTTATGATCTCCTCTGCCGTAACATCCCAGAGCTGTCCGGGGCCGAGCTTCGGATACTTAAACTCTTCGATCAGCGAGGTCTCCACCTTCCTGTTCTTCTTACCAGGCAGGAGCTTGCCGAACATATCCTTGAGTATAGCCAGAATGGAAAGCCCCTTTACACGCTGGCTGCCCCAGTCCGGTGCGATCACCGATGGATGGCGTCCCCAGAGATTCTCGGTATAGCGTTCAAAGAACATGCTGTAGAGTTTCTTACCGAAACGGTTGATATAGAAATCCTCGAGAGAGTTTTCTTTGCGTTTATGAATGACACTGAACAGATAGGAAAAGCCTACCTGTATGGTGGTGAAAAAGCCCATATTTGCTATAGTCTCAAACTTAAGGGAAATGGGATAATCAAAAAACTTTCTGTTGAAAAAGATACGGGATACCCTGCGGCGTGTGAGCATCACCCGGTCCGTTTTGGAGGGATTGGGTCCGCCTTCCTTAAGGGGGACACGGACTCTTAACTGTTTATAATCCGAAGCCGGACGTCCCTGCATCGGAAGCATATTGTCCCACCATTCGTTAACTTCATCTACTTTGGAAAAGAAACGGTGGCCACCCATGTCCATGCGGTTGCCCTTATATTCAACGGTCTTGCAGATACCGCCCATATGCCCGCTTTCTTCCAGCACCACTACCTCATATTCGTCGCTTCTGTTAAGTAATTCATATGCTGCCGTAAGTCCTGCGGGACCTGCGCCGATGATAATCGCTTTTTTCATATTACTGCAGTCTCCTGAACAATGGATTCATAAACACACAACATTAAATTATATCACAAACCACGCCGTCTGTCACGGTGTGAAGAGTTCTTTGATCTTAGCAAACAATACAGGGTTTGCATCCTGAAGATTGATCGCATCCCCCCGGGCCGCAAATACCAGCAGGCTGTATAAAAGCCCCATGATAATGCATACAGTAAGCAGTTTAGCTGCAAGTTTTGCGCTTCGCTCGCTGCCGCAGAGCTTAAGCCATACAAGCATGGATGCCAGCATTATGCCCGGCGCCATGTCACAGGTATAGCGGTACAGCACTCCTGCGGAATTCACATCAAAGGCCGCTATGATCAGCGCAGGTATGAAGAGCATGAAATACAGGCACTTCTGATGGACATTCATCTTTTTGTATAAGCCGAAAAGCGGCGCAAATACCGCAAGGGTAAAAGGTATCGCCGCAAATATACCGCCGAAGGTAAATTCGGTAAGGTTCTTTCCCATATATGATGACTTAAGTATGCTGCTCTGCAGATAAGGAAAATCAGAGCTATAGACAGAGGGCTGGAACAGGAAGCACCAAAGCCCCCGCAGCAGCCTGTCGAAGTTGAACCCCCTGTGGTTCATATCATTTGAAGTAAGTGAATAGGTCGCACCGAAATCGAAGATCGAACCGAAGCGCGCATGATTGTATATGCAAACAGGGATCGCCATGATCACCCATGGCAGACATATGGCAAGGATCTGCGGAATGGTTTTCTTTGTCATTCCATACTTCTTTATCATGCATACAAACATAAGAACAAAGACCGGCAGCGCATACAGAAGCATTTGCGGCCTGCAGCCTGCAGTCGCTGCAAGACAGAAGGAACCGAGACATACGCAGACTTTGTATCTGAGTTTCCTGCTGCCGTATGCCTTCATATACAGCGCACAGCCTACCATAAGGAAAGCCGTAGCTGCAAGTACAGGTACATTATAGATATCCGGTCTTGCGATCAGGAATACATTGTTTGCAAAGAAGCAGCCGAATACCGAAAGCGCTATGTAGAGATGATAGGGGAACTTCTCTCCCGCAATCCTCAGTACAGCTTCCCACAGAAGCGCAAACAGAGAAAGCGCAAGCACGATATAGAATATGAAAGCTGCGCTTGCATTGGAAAGGTCCCCGCCCGTTATCATATGATAGGGATAGTAAAGCAGTAACTCCGGCAGTATTCCGAAATACACATAATAAGAACCGTTATAGTACGCATAATCCGCCCTGTAAGGTACGCCTTCCGCCAGCAGGGAACTGGTATCATAAGGATTCTCCGCGGCTTTAAGGCTCTCATCCGGCTGATAAAAATACAGATCCACATGCCCGTTCTTTAGTGCTTTGGCCAGTTCCTGATACTGGGCATGATGCGTATAGAAACCCTTAACTACCTTGGGATTGCTTCTGCTCATACCGAAGGCGAGCAATATCACTCCGAGAAGAACTATAAGCGTACAGGCTTTCTGCCATTTGGAATCCCTGCTGCATACGGGCATTCCCGTCATAAAGAATGTCGCAGAGACGAACATCAGCACAAGAAATACCAGTGCCATTCTTATGAACTTAAAATCCATCGGCACTTCAACATTTATGCTTATCCTGCCCACATAAAGCTTAGCGCCTTCGGGTATGGTGAAGTGTGCATAGATCTCATGCACTTTACCGTAAGGGTAGATATTGAAAACCGCTGAAGAGCTGCACTTTGTGTTTATCTCCGTATCACTCAGCGGATATAGATACCTGTCACCTTCATCATTCAGTTCCGGCCTGACTTTTACAGATGACCCTCCTGCCAGCACAACTCCGTATACAGCGAAATTCTTTACCTCCCGGTCCGCTGGAAAAACAGGTGTATCATATTCCGTAAAAC
>JAEEIK010000018.1 GCA_016281335.1 Lachnospiraceae bacterium
GCTTCGTAAGCTTCAAGTTCTTTAAGCTTTTCCTTTGTTTCATTTATCTTAGCTTCGCTGTCATCAAGCTCCTGCTCAGCTTCACGCAGGGCATCGCTTTCAATCTCAAGAGCTTCCGTTTCATCATTCAGATAAGAATACTTTTGATCCAATTCGTCATACTTCTCCTGCAGCGCATCGGCTCTGTTCTGCAGGGCGGTGGCTCTTGCTTTCAGATCTGGCGGCAGAAGTACCAGTATCTCCGGCGATAATTCGTTCTCATTATTCTCTATCTCGGTATAATCCCTGATGGCACCGCTGGAAATAAGATACGCGAATATCTCTCTCATCAGCACTTCCCTTGTGCTCTGAACTTTAACGGCTTCTTCCTGCAGTTCCCCGTTTTCTATCGCATAGGGTTCGGCTTTTCTGTCCGCTTCTTCACTCTTCAGATCAAATTCTTCCTGCCTCTTCTTTAAATCTTCAGCCTTCGCCTGCATCTCATCCAGATACTGCTGCCACTGCTCCTTACTGCTTTCAGCCAGATCCGCTTCCAGCGCATCAGCTGTCATGCCTCCTGTCTCGCTGAGGGTCGTCAGTTTTGCCTTAAGCTTTTCTGCCAGTTCTTTTTCTTTTTCCTCATCTGCGGGTTCTTCCCTGTAAGCGAAAGCATAACGGCAGCTGTCCTGCTTATACAGGGTGATGCCCTCTTTGCCGAAAGCATATAAAAGCTTATCCGATGGTTCATGCTCCAGTTCAAAACTGCCGTCTGTGGTGATCCTCTCACGGCGGCTTTCTTTCAGGCCTTTCTCTATGCTGTCACCGAAAAGAAAAAAGCCCCCGGCGATAACAGAAACTGTTATCAGGAGGACTATTATATGGGTTTTGGGAATGCGCGGTTTATTCATTTTTTTGTAACTCGTCATTTTTACTTGCATGCAGGGCATGCAAGTAAAAATGACAGCTCACACTGTCATTTTCAGAGAAGGTATTTCTTTCTTATGGGGTTATAGCAAAAACTATATAATGTATTGGGGGTTACAATAAGCATTATAGCAGATAATGCATGTTAGTCTATTCGCTAATCTAACAAATATAATAATTTACTTACACTTTTTTTGTCATTTCTACACAAAAAGTGCTTCGAACTCCTCCCTGCTGATCCTTTCCTTCTCTATCAGAAGGGCTGCACACTTGTGAAGTACTTCCATATTCTCCTCGAGAAGCTGCTTAGCAGCCGCGTAGGCCTCGTCTATGAGCTTCTTGACTGCATTGTCTATCTCAGATGATTTTGACTCGCTGATGTTCTTTGCGTGGGCCAGATCACGTCCTATGAAAACTTCTTCCTCGCTGTCTTCGTAATTGATCATGCCGAGTTCCGACATGCCGTAACGTGTCACCATGCTCCTTGCTGTCTTAGTCGCACTCTTTATATCACCCGAAGCTCCGGTGGTCACATCACCTATCACCAGCTCCTCAGCAATACGTCCGCCGAGAGTCACCATCAGTTCCTGACGGAGCTGCTCTTTGGTCATATACATCTCATCCTTATCGGGAAGAGGCATGGTATAACCCGCAGCACCCACACCTGTAGGTATTATGGATACGGTATAAACCGGCCCCACCAGCGGCAGCACATGGAAAAGTATCGCGTGTCCCGATTCATGATAAGCAGTGATCCTCTTTTCCTTATCGGAGATCACACGGCTGGTCTTCTCGGTTCCGATGCCCACTTTGATGAAGGACTTCTTGATATCCTCGGAAGTGATATATTTCCTGTCATCTCTTGCAGCCTTTATAGCTGCCTCATTCAGAAGGTTCTCAAGATCGGCTCCGGTGAAACCTGAAGTGGTCCTTGCGATATCCTCAAGCTTTATATCCTCTGCAAGATTCTTGTTCCTTGCATGTACTCCGAGTATCTCTTCCCTGCCCTTTACATCGGGCGGTGATACGGTTATCTTCCTGTCAAACCTTCCCGGACGTAAGATAGCGGGATCCAGTATATCCACACGGTTCGTGGCTGCCATCACTATGATGCCTTCATTTACTCCGAAACCGTCCATCTCTACAAGCATCTGGTTCAGGGTCTGCTCTCTTTCATCATGGCCGCCGCCCATACCTGTTCCTCTGCGTCTTGCGACCGCATCTATCTCATCTATGAACACGATGCAGGGCGAATTCTTTTTTGCTTCCGCAAACAGATCCCTTACTCTGGATGCACCGACACCGACGAACATCTCCACGAAATCCGAACCCGATATTGAAAAGAAAGGAACGCCTGCTTCTCCGGCAACGGCTTTTGCAAGCAGGGTCTTACCTGTACCGGGACGGCCTTCCAGCAGTATTCCCTTGGGTATGCGAGCACCGGCTTCGGTGAATTTGTTCGGTGCCTTCAGGAAATCCACCAGTTCTTCAAGATCATCTTTCTCTTCTTTAAGACCCGCAACATCCTTAAAAGTAGTACCGCTGTCGGTCACCATCTGTGCACGGCTCTTTCCGAAGTTCATCATCCGTGCACCGGCTCCGCCGCCCGCATTCTGATTGTTCTGCATTGCAGAAAAGAAGAACACGAAAAGTATGATCAGCAAAAGATAAGGCAGTACATATTCAAGGAACCAGTTATCCTTCGGAACATCCCTTATCACTGTCTCTATCCCGTTCTTTGTCGTTATGTCTTCGATCTCGGTCACATCCGTAACGCTGAAGTCAAAACCCGTACCGTCTCTTTTCAGCACTCTTACGGAACCTGTGGGAACTTCCCTGTTCTGCACTATGGTCACGGATATCACTTCATCCTTTGCCAGGGCTGTATCGAATTCCGCTCTGGTATGGACGTTGGTCTGCTTTGAATAAAGCCCCAGCCAGATAGCCGCTGCCACCAGTAACATTATCAGGAAAAAATACGCTCCCGTTCCTGCTCTGTTTCTCAAATCTTTAATCCTCCACTACTCCGATATACGGCAGATTCCTGTATTTCTGTGCGTAATCCAGGCCGTATCCTACTATAAAAACATCCGGTACTTCAAAGCCCGTATAATCAACATGTACCTCGTGGGTACGTCTCGATGGCTTATCCAGCAGCGTACACAGGGCCAGGGATTCCGGTTTTCTTTCCCTTAACATCTTCATAAGA
>JAEEIK010000097.1 GCA_016281335.1 Lachnospiraceae bacterium
CCTATAATGAGATAGTACCCGGCCATATGAATCTGGATAAGATCACCGAAGCAGTCAAGCTTGGTGTGGCAATGGCAGGCGGTACTCCGGTTGTATTCCCGGCTATCGCTGTCTGCGACGGTATCGCTATGGGACATATAGGAATGAAGTATTCCCTGGTAACCCGTGACCTTATCGCTGATTCAACCGAATGTATGGCTATGGCTCACGGATTTGACGGTCTCGTGATGATACCTAACTGTGATAAGAACGTACCCGGACTTTTAATGGCAGCTGCGCGTGTTAATATCCCTACCATATTCGTTTCCGGCGGTCCTATGCTGGCAGGACATGTGAAAGGGCGCAAGCGCAGCCTTTCATCAATGTTCGAGGCAGTAGGCGAGCTGGCTGCAGGCAAGATCACCGAAGCTGATCTGGAAGAATTTGAGGAAAAGGTATGTCCTACCTGCGGTTCCTGTTCCGGTATGTATACCGCCAACTCCATGAACTGCCTGACCGAGGCTCTGGGCATGGGACTTAAGGGCAACGGTACCATCCCTGCAGTATATTCTGACAGAATAAGACTGGCTAAGCACGCCGGCATGAAGATAATGGAACTGGTTGAAAAGAACATAAGACCCAGAGATATCATGACAGAGAAGGCATTTATGAATGCCCTCACCGTAGATATGGCTCTCGGCTGTTCGACCAACTCCATGCTGCATCTGCCCGCTATAGCTAATGAAGCCGGCGTTGATCTGAACCTTGATATAGCAAATGAGCTTTCTGCAAAGACACCTAATCTCTGTCATCTGGCTCCCGCAGGCCCTACCTATATGGAAGACCTTAACGAAGCCGGCGGTGTATATGCGGTGATGAACGAGCTTTGCAAGAAAGATCTGCTCTATACGGATCTGATTACCGTAAGCGGCAAGACAGTTGCCGAGAATATCAAAGGCTGTGTAAACCTTGATCCTGAGGTGATCAGACCTATTGACAATCCTTACAGTCCTACAGGCGGTATTGCTGTACTTAAGGGTAATCTGGCTCCGGACAGCGGTGTAGTAAAACGTTCCGCAGTAGTTCCCGAGATGATGGTACACGAAGGTCCTGCAAGGGTATTTGACTGCGAAGAAGATGCGATCGACGCCATCAAGAGCGGAAAGATCGTTGCAGGTGATGTAGTTGTCATCAGATATGAAGGCCCTAAGGGCGGCCCCGGCATGAGAGAGATGCTGAATCCTACCTCTGCTATAGCAGGTATGGGACTCGGAAGCAGCGTGGCGCTTATCACGGACGGACGTTTCTCAGGCGCAAGCCGCGGAGCTTCCATAGGACATGTTTCTCCCGAAGCGGCTGTCGGAGGACCTATCGCCCTTGTTAAAGAAGGCGACATCATCTCCATTGATATACCTAACAACAAGCTGGATATGAAAGTGTCAGACGAAGAGCTGGCTAAGAGAAAGGCAGAGTGGAAGCCGAAGGAGCAGAAACTGACAGGTTATCTTGCAAGATACCGTGAGCTGGTGACCAGCGGCAATAGAGGCGCGATCCTCAAAGTACCCGGGGAGGAATAAGAAATGGCAGCAAAAAAGATCGAAGCAATTGAAATGACCGGATCACAGATAGTGATCGAATGTCTGAAGGAACAGGGAGTGGATACGGTATTCGGCTATCCCGGAGGAACCATACTGAATATCTATGACGAACTCTATAAACATCAGAATGAGATAAACCATGTACTGACAAGCCATGAGCAGGGGGCTGCCCATGCAGCAGACGGTTATGCAAGAGCTACCGGCAAGGTAGGCGTATGCCTGGCTACTTCAGGTCCCGGCGCAACCAACCTGGTAACAGGCATAGCGACTGCATACATGGATTCTGTTCCTATCGTTGCCATTACCGCAAATGTGGTACTGCCCTGGCTGGGTAAGGACACCTTCCAGGAAGTTGATATCGCAGGCGTGACAATGCCTATAACCAAGCATGGTTTCATGGTAAAGGATGTTACTACGCTGGCAGATACCATAAGAAAGGCTTTTGCAATTGCTAAGAGCGGACGTCCCGGACCTGTGCTCGTGGATATCACCAAGGATGTGACTGCGGCAAAATGCATGTATACGCCTGCTAAGCCTTATATGCTTCCCCAGGAGACCAAGTATACCCAGGCAGATCTGGAGACAGCCAAGGAACTGATACTTGAGAGCAGACGTCCCTTCATCTATGTGGGCGGCGGCGCGATCATGAGCGGCGCTACCAAAGAGGTAGCAGAGTTTGCAAAAAAGATAGATGCTCCTGTTTGCGATTCGCTGATGGGTAAGGGCGCATATGACGGAACTGCAGATAATTACACCGGCATGATAGGTATGCACGGTACCAAGACCACCAATATCGGAGTCAGCAAGTGCGATCTGCTTATCGCTCTGGGCGCCAGATTCTCTGACCGTGTGGTAAGTAATCCCAAGACCTTTGCGCCTAAGGCAAAGATACTGCATATCGATATAGACGCAGCCGAGATCAATAAGAATATCAAGACTACAGCCTCGGTTGTCGGAGACCTCAAAGAAGTGCTGGGCAAGCTCAACAAGATGCTTCCTGTCCAGCATCACAAGGAATGGCTGGACAAGATCAAAGAGATGAAAGAGGAGATGCCTTTAAAATATCCTCATTCAAGACTTACCTGCCCCTATATTATCGAGACTCTTTACGAAGTTACTAAAGGAAAGGCTATCATCACCACAGATGTGGGACAGCATCAGATATGGGCGGCACAGTTCTATAAATATACCGAGCCCCGCACTTTTCTTTCAAGCGGCGGCCTGGGAACAATGGGTTACGGCCTCGGCGCCTGCATAGGCGCAAAGTACGGCCGTCCCGATAAGCCGGTCATAAATATTGCCGGTGACGGCTGCTTCAGAATGAATATGAACGAGCTGGCAACAGCTTCACGCTATAAGGTACCTATCATTGAGATCATCGTTAACAACCATGTTCTCGGTATGGTGCGCCAGTGGCAGAACCTCTTCTACGGCCAGAGATATTCACAGACCGTGCTCGAAGATGCTGTAGATTATGTAAAAGTTGCCGAAGGCCTTGGCTGCGAAGCCTACAGGATCACAAAGAAAGAGGAGCTGGCTCCTATACTCAAGAAAGCATTGAAGGCTAAAGGTCCTGTGGTCCTTGACTGCGTGATAAAAGAGGACGACAAGGTTTATCCTATGGTTCCCGGAGGCCAGCCTCTCGAAGCCGTCTTTGATGACGAGGATATGAAAAACAATAAGAAATGATAAATACCCGTTTTAAAAGATTACTATCAATGCTGATGTGCGTGGTGATGTGTGTTACATCTCCATGCACGTCAGTTTTTGCGTATACGGATTTTGTTGAAGAAGAAATATTCGAAGACGTTGATGAGGAAATATGGGACAGCTTCCCGGAAGAAGAAAGCAGCAACGAAGAACTTCTGGAAGGATATATGCTTCAGGAAGCGGAAGCTATCGTAAATGAGAGCAAAGAAGAAATGATCCGGGAAGAAGTCGGCGACGTATATGTTGAGCGCGGGGTATTATTATCAGGATATGAAAGGTTCTTTTATGATGCTCTGAAAGAAAAAATCAAGCTCGTAGCTAAAGGAAAACTTTCTTATACAAAGTTTTACATTCCTTTGCCTGAAAGTCTTAGAAAAGATTACACTGCCGAAATGCTCGGAGTAAGCAAACTGTATGAAAACGGTAGTATTACAGCCGAAGCTGAAAATGCAATGAAGGGACAATTGTATTTAGATTTCAAGAAAATTGTTCGCAGCCTGATGATGGATATGCCCTATGAACTGTATTGGTTTGATAAAGTAAAAGGTTATGGTTTTCTTCGGGATGTGACTTACAAACATAAGATTCAAAATGGTGTTGAATCTCTGAGTTATTCTAATCCGAGTGACTATGAAGAACCTTGTTGGCGCATATACTTTTATGTATCAAGGGATTACAGTGTTAGCGGAAAACAGGAGACATGCGATTTTAATACTACACTCGCTCAAAAAGCAGCAAAAGCGGCAGCAAAAGCGGCAGAAGATGTTCTTCATGTTGCAGAAAGTGTTTCCAGCGATTATGCGAAATTATGCGAATATCGAAAGTTGATAAAAAACTACTCCGGATATAATAGTGAAGCGGCAAATACCAGTAAATATCCGTACGGTGATCCATGGCAAATGATACATGTCTTTGATGATGATCCAACTACTAAAGTCGTCTGTGAGGGTTTTTCCAAAGCATTTAAATTCATGTGTGATATATCTTCGTTTGCAGGTGATATTGATTGTTCACTTGTAAGTGGTTTTATGGGAACAAAACCCTACAATCCGGAAGATTCACGTAGTACTCCTGGTTCACATATGTGGAATAATTTACGCATGGAAGACGGGAAGATATATTTAATTGACGTGACAAATGCAGGATCCGATTATGCTGCCAATTTTTTAGGAGGTGCAGAATACAGATCAAATATTATATATCCAAAGACATCAGATGCTGATGGTTCTTATACAACTAACGCATATTCATGTGGGGGATACTATTATTATTTCGATAAGCTAACTATGAATCTATATGATGATAGTGAATTAATATACAATACTGTTCACTATAATTCGGATAATATTAAATATACTTGCAATGTAACGCTTTCAATGAACTATGCAGAAGGTGGGAGAAAACTTGTAAGTGTCTATAAAAATGAAGATGCAAAAGAGAAATTACTTGCTGAGAAGCCCATAAGAAAAGGCTATGCTTTTGAAGGATGGTATACGATAAGCGATAATCGTATATCCCTTGATGATCTCCCTCAAGTTGTAGTCAGCGAAAACAATTGTATTTTCTGCGCGAAGTGGCGAGAACTGGACAAATATCCGGTAACCGCTCATTTGGAGAAAGGAGCCTTTTCAGATGGTAGCATAATAAAAACTGAACTAATGTATGCAGGCTTACCTTTTTATGAGGCTTTTGAAGTACCGATACTTGATCACTATAGTTTTACAGGATGGTATATAGATGAAAGTTGTAGTGCTAATTCTTTAATAAAAGAAAATGAACTGTTTGAGATCGAAAAAAGCAGAGATATTTATGCAGGGTGGAAAATAAAACGTTATTCGTTAACACTTAAGCTTAATGGCGGCGAATTCTCCAATGGTTCAACAAAAGATCTAAGCATTACCTATAATGCCCTCACCAGTTTGTCGAATCCCTCAAAATATATACCGTTGAGGGCCGGCTATGATTTTGAGGGCTGGTATACGGATCAGACAGAAGGAGAACTCTATGATATATCACAACCCATAACAAAGAGTATAACTCTATATGCGCATTGGAAAATCAAGCAGGTTATCAATCACGACGATGACGATGTCAGCGAAAATAAAACGACTACCCCCAGCGAGAATGAGACAGAACAGCCCGAACAGCCGGTAAAACCTGACATACCCGATATTCCCGATAAACCTGAAACAGTCAGCGTGAATGGATTTTATGCCTGCTTTGATGAAGCGGGCATGTATAAGGACGGCATCGGAAATTATCATATAGAATACGCCGGAAGCAAGCTGAGTCCTCATGTCTGTGTTTATGATAATAAAAAGCTGCTTACGGAAGGCGTGGATTACAGCGTTAAATATGTCAATAATCTGAATGCATATGAAAAGAGCGGTAAACCGGCATATGCCGAGATAAGAGGGAAAGCAAATTTAAGCGGTTCATATAAGCTGTACTTTTTGATAGACCGGAAAGATATAAACGAAGTCGTAAGCGGAAATCTTTGTGTAAGGGAAGGACAGGTAGCCAAGGCGGATCCTGTGCTGATGCATAACGGAAAGAAACTGAACAAAAAGAAAGACTACTCTCTGGTAATAAAAGGAAATACAGCAGAATTTGCGGGTAAGGGAAATTACCGCGGCAATATGAGTCTTCCTTTGGAGGTGCTGAGTGCTTCCGAATACAGTGAAAGAGCAATAAAAGTAAAGTTAAACGCGACTTCCTTCAGCTATGACGGAAGCGAAAAAACGCTTAAAGATAAAAGCAATATTACAGTCATTGATAAAAACGGCCGCTACGCCGACTATGCAGTCTCTTATTCAGCTAATGTAAATGCAGGTACCGTAAAAGTCACTATATGCGGCATAGGCAAAAACCACGGCTTCGCCAAAAAGACTTTCAGGATCAAACCCTGCAAAGTAAAAGGCAGTGATTCCTTTAAGATAAGATATCCCGAAAAGCTCAGCTACAGAAACGGCGGAACGAAGCCTGAAGCTATAAGCGTAAATTGCGTAGCTACAGGGGAGATCCTTACGGAAGGAAAAGATTATAAGTTAAAGTATTCGAACTATAAAAAATGTGGGACAGCTAAAGTAAAGATCACTTTCAAAGGGAATTATAAAGGCTCGGCATACCCTGTACTTAAATATACCATCACAAAATGTGATCTTAAAGACGCAAGAGTATATGCCGGGGATATGACATATACAAAACCCGGAATATACTGCCCGCGTGTTGCCCTTGCAGTAGAAGGCAGTTTTGTTAGTCCGAAAGAGTACAGGCTTGAATATATGGACGACTTAAAGACGGAGGAACCTGTCTTAAATCTGGCGCTCAGCCTTACGGCAAAGGAGAAAAACTACAGCGGCAGCACAGGTAGCATCAGCTACAATATAGTAAGCAATGGGATAGATATCAACAAAGCCAGGATAGTCTTTGCAAAAGGAACTGATAAACAGTCTTACGAGGGCAGGGGAGAACGAGTCACACTTGTGCCCGGTAAAGACTTCAAGCTAAAGATCAACAAGTATATACAGATAGATGATGCCGCAGAGCTTGAGAATAATTTCAATTTTATCTATACGGATAATATGAAGAAAGGAACAGCATATATAATAGTTGTGCCTAAGACAGATAAATATACAGGACTTACGATTGGTAAATTCAAAATAAAGGCGGCTGATGTAAAGGATCTTATTGAATAAAGCTCCGGGTTGACGTGAGACTGAATTGTGTATATAATCAATATCTGTTTTGACAGATAAAAATGGGATGATTCCCGAAATAATAAACGGAGGATAAGGAAATGGGAAGAGTTTATAATTTTTCCGCAGGCCCGGCTGTACTGCCGGAGGAAGTATTAAGAGAAGCAGCTGATGAGATGATGGACTACAGAGGCTGTGGCATGTCCGTTATGGAGATGAGTCACCGCTCAAAGGTATATGATGACATCATCAAAACTGCAGAGGCTGATTTAAGAAGTCTTCTTAGCATACCCGATGATTATGAGGTAATGTTCCTGCAGGGCGGCGCAAGCCAGCAGTTTGCCATGATCCCCATGAACCTTATGAAGAATAAAGTGGCTGATTACATCGTAACAGGCCAGTGGGCAAAGAAAGCATACCAGGAAGCTCAGATCTACGGTAAAGCCAATAAGATCGCATCCAGCGAGGACAAGACTTTCTCTTATATCCCCGATTGCTCCGATCTGCCCATTTCTCCCGATGCAGACTATGTCTACATCTGCGAGAACAACACTATCTACGGAACCAAGTTCAAGACTCTGCCCAATACCAAAGGCAAGACTCTGGTATCTGACGTATCTTCCTGCTTCTTAAGTGAGCCCATGGATGTTACAAAGTACGGTGTAGTATACGGCGGCGTACAGAAGAACATCGGACCTGCAGGTGTGGTCATTGTTATAATGAAGAAAGAACTGATCACCGAGGATGTACTTCCCGGAACACCGACCATGCTGAAATATAAGACACATGCAGATGCGCAGTCTCTTTACAATACGCCTCCCGCATACGGCATCTATATCTGCGGTAAGGTATTCAAGTGGATCCAGAAGATGGGCGGACTTGAGGCAATGAAGAAACATAACGAAGAAAAGGCTAAGATCCTTTATGATTTCCTTGATGAGAGCTCACTTTTCAAGGGAACTGTTGTAAAGGAAGACAGATCACTGATGAACGTTCCTTTTGTTACAGGTAACGAAGAGCTGGATGCCAAGTTTGTTAAGGAATCTAAGGCTGCAGGCCTTGAGAACCTTAAGGGTCACAGAAGCGTTGGCGGCATGAGAGCAAGTATCTACAATGCTATGCCTACCGAAGGTGTAAAGGCTCTGGTTGAGTTCATGAAAAAGTTTGAGATGGAGAATAAATAAGGAGATAAGAAAATGGCATTCAAATATAACTGCCTTAACCCCATTGCAGCGGTAGGGCTTAATAATTTCAGCGATAAGTATGTAAAAACAGAGGATGTTAACGAGGCTGATGCCATCCTGGTCAGAAGCGCGGTAATGCATGAAATGGAGCTGCCCGCTTCACTTAAGGGTGTAGCCAGAGCAGGCGCAGGCGTAAACAATATCCCTCTTGATAAGTGCGCAGAGAAGGGTATCGTAGTATTCAATACCCCCGGCGCCAATGCAAATGCCGTTAAGGAGCTGGTTATCGCTGGTATGCTTTTAGCAGCCAGAGATATAATCGGCGGCGTTGAATGGGCAAGGAGCGATGCTTCCGATGAGAATATCGCAAAGACTGCCGAGAAAGAAAAGAAGAAATTCGCAGGAACCGAGATAGAAGGCAAGAAGCTCGGTATCATCGGTCTCGGCGCTATCGGTGTAAAGGTGGCAAATGCAGCAAAGCATCTTGGCATGGAAGTATACGGCTATGATCCTTATATCTCCGTAAATGCCGCATGGAACTTAAGCCGTGACGTTAAGCATGTGCTTGATGTTAACGAGATATACAAAGAGTGTGATTATATCACGATTCACGTTCCTCTGATGGATGCTACTAAGGGCATGATCAACAAGGAAGCCATCGATATGATGAAGGAAGGCGTAGTGATCCTTAACTTTGCAAGGGATCTGCTCTGCGATGAGCCCGCTGTACTTGAGGGCATCAAGGCAGGCAAGATCAGAAAGTATGTTTCCGACTTTGCAAATCCCACAACCGCAGGACAGGAAGGCGTGATCCTTATGCCTCACCTCGGAGCTTCCACGGAAGAAGCAGAAGACAACTGCGCGGTAATGGCTGTACAGCAGCTGGTTGATTTCCTTGAGAACGGAAATATCAAGAACAGCGTTAACTATCCCAATGTGGATATGGGCGTGTGCGCAACAAAGGGCAGGGTTGCAGTCTGCCATAAGAACGAAGCTAACATGATCACACAGTTCACCGCTGTAATGGGTGCTGCAGGCATCAACATCGACAACATGATGAACAAGTCCAAGGGTGAGTATGCTTATACTCTGATGGATACCGACAGTGAGGTACCTGCTGATATAGTTGAGAAGCTCGAAAAGGCCGAGGGCGTTATCAAGGTTAGAGTGATCAAGTAAGATGAGAGAAGGGCCTCCGCTTAGGCGGAGGCTTTTTTTACGCTTATGGACATAGACATAAGAAAGAATTATAATATCGGGAGGAGGTGACGGAGATGAAAAAGCTGTTGATCATAAGTCTGATGGCATTTACTCTGTGTGCCTGTGAAAATCCCGCTGATGATCAGACTAAGGATAAAGAAACCATAATACTTGCAGAAAATACGGCTGAAACTACGGGCGATGAAAACAGCGGATCTGATGACGAAGTCATAGCGCCGGATGATGAAAAGCCCGCTGAAGAAGAGTCTGCGGAATCAACGCCGACACCGGTGTCTGCGACAAACGATCAGGATGCTGATAGCGAAGAACCCGGGCCTAGTCCCACACCGACTCCGACTGTAAGTATATTGCCTGACGGAGGAGATATAGTGATAGATATCGGCACTACTGCCGCAAAAGGAAATTACGCAAAAGGTAAGGAACTGTTCTGCGCCGCCGCTTCCGAAAAGGAAGGGAAGGATATAGCAGCGCTTTACGGCATCACGTTTGTTGATTACGGTTACGGGATTGCCACATTTACTACGGCTGAAGATCCTGCCGCAGTTGTAAAAAGAGGAAAAGATAACGGCTGGAAAGAACTGGAGATCAACTATACTTCAAGCATAAAATAAGGAGAGCAACATGAGAAAAAGCAGAATTTTTGCCGCATTTATGAGTGTAATACTGGCGTTAAACGGCCTTCCCATAAGGGCGCAGGAAGATAATATCGATTGTGTTTCAGACAATGAAGCAGTTATGGAAGACACGCTCATCGATGAAGGTGAGAACGAAAACTATATAAGCGAAGAAGCAGGCGGCGAGGTCATTAAATATACGGTAAAATTCGGCCAAACCGAAGCAAGAAAAATGCTTTCGCGGATCAATGATTTCAGAAAATCCGATCAGGCCTGGTATTGGAATAAGACAGATACCGAGAAGGTAAAAGTAAGCGGTCTTGCAGACCTTAAATATGATTACGGCCTGGAAAAAGTGGCTATGATCAGGGCCGCCGAGATAGCCAAAAAATTTGCACATACAAGACCTAACGGTAAAGACTGCTGGAGTGTATGGAGTGATCTTGGGTATACACTTTCAGGCGGAGGCGAGAATATTGCCTACGGTTTTTCCACCGAAGAAGCTGTTTTCATTGCCTGGCGTGAAGATAATGACAAATATGCAGGCCAGGGGCACCGCCGTAATATGCTCTCATCCTCAAATCTATACATAGGTATAGGACACGCTGTAGTAAACGGTACCCATTACTGGACTCAGGATTTCGGCTCAGCACCTACGAATGTTGCCGAAACTGCCGCAGCTGACAAAGATTACAACGTAACTGTCGATACGGATGGAAAAACAATCCTTGAAAGCGCCGATGGCAAAGAAGATCCGCAACCGGAATACAAGGGGCTTAAAAATCCCAAGGAACCCGATGAACCTTCGGATTTACCTACCGGCGGAAATGTCGGTTCTCTTGAATATACCGTAAAAGATATCAGGAAAAGTATTGATGTGAAACTCGACATGGATGACGGAGTACCGAGAGTGATAGTCTTCTGTGATGCTGCAGGAAAATGCGGATACAGTGCTCAGGCTCTTTCAGATCTGGGCAGCCTTATGGACAGCTATAAACAGAAACTGAAGGCATATGTATTCGATATAAACTCCAATTCCGCTGATGCCGTAAAGAATTACCTTGAATCGAAAAACTTTAATAAGAGTATATTCGTCGGTACAAAGGGCATGGATAAACTGAAGCTTTACTTTGCGATCAGGAAAAAATACGCAAAAGAAGAGAGCTATTATATGCCACTTATCGCTTATATAGACGGAAACGGAAAGATAATAGCAGGCAGCACGGGTACCGTCACAAAGGATGCCATAAAGAATAACCTGGATAAGCTGGTCAAGACAAAGACCGAAAGCGACGAAGGAATAGTTTCTGTTAACAGCATAGACCTCGTGACTAATGAAAAGTATGATCTGGCGGCTGTTATAAGAAGCAACGCCGGAAGAGAGATAAAGATATCAAAGTACAAAAGTGCCAATAAGAATATTGCGACAGTCAGTAAAAAAGACAGTGTAAAAGAAACAACGGTCAGCGCCTACAGCGCGGATGAATACGGTTATCTGAGCAAGGTCGCCCAAATAAAGCTGAAAGTATACAAACCGGTATTCAAATTTGAAAAAACTGATCTTACCCATGCCGGACAGACTGTGAGCGCTAATGCGTTCCTAAGGAATGTTCCCGAAGGAAAGAGCGTTTATTTCACAACACCTGCATCAAAATATGAGATCATGAGGGTGAGCGAAAATAAATGCACGGTCATTGCCGGTGATAAAAACGGCAGTGTAAAAGTTACCGCTGTCATCGGCGAGGGCGAAAATGCCGCAAAGTATAAGGCGGCGCTCAAAGTAAAGAAGCCGAAGCTCAAAGAAAATCTCAGCATTAAAGCCGGGAAGAGCAAAAAACTTACCTTAAAAAATGTCAGCAGCTATAACAAAGAAAAGATACAGTGGCGTATAGAAGGCAGCGCGGTAAGTCTTAATACCACAAACAAGAACAATATTGTAAAACTGATCGCAAACTCCCCGGGAACAGCGACTGTTATCGCAACACTGGATGGTGTGGATTACAGTACTACGGTAACCGTGGAATAAAATTCCCGCGAACTATAGGGATACAAGGCAGGAGTTAAAATGAGAGATAAGATCAAATACATAAGTATAGGCGCGATCATAGCTTTTTGTGCAATGATAGTAGTAGTTTGCGCCATTAAAGTAATAACAAGCGGTAAAACTAAAAATAACGCAAATGAAAGCAGTGTGGAAAGCACAACATCCGTAGCTACAAAAGTTGAGCAGGAAAAGGGCAGCGAATCCGAAGAAGCTGCAGAAACCACGGAAGCTTCTGCAGAAGAAACGGAAGAGACATCTGCGGCAGGTTTGTCTGTAGGCGGAGATGATGCAACGGCAGATAAAGCTGCTGATGATGAGAAAGAAGCAACACCGACGCCGGAAAAATCAGATAAAGAAACTCCCAAAGAAGGTTATGTACTCACATACGGGACCAATAACAGCTGGGAGAACGGCGGGCTTAGCATGTACGGAGTTGACTTCAAACTGGACAATTACAGTAAAACTCCAATAGACGGCTGGAAGCTGGAACTCACGATAAGCGGGCTGTCACAGGTGGATGGCTGGAACGGCACATTCAAGCCGTCAGGGGATACTCTGACTATTACAAATGCCGAATATAACGGTTCTGTCGCAGCCGGCGGAAGTGTAACCTGCGGATGCAACATGGGAATAAAGGGAGATAAACTCGCAGTAACATCCGCAAAGTTAAACGGTGAAGCTTGTACCGTAGTAGCAGGCAAAGTGGATCCGAATGCCCAGAATAATGCTCAAAATAATAACAATAACAACAACGGCACCCTTTCGGAAGCAGAAGTCAAAGAAATGCTGACCAGATGTGAGGATGCCGTGCAGGGTGATGACTGGCTCCATACTGACGGACATAAGATACTTGATAAAAACAACAAAGAAGTATGGATCACAGGTGTTAACTGGTTTGGCTACAATACCGGAACAAATACTTTTGACGGACTGTGGAACAGTCAGCTGGTGCCTACGGTAAAAGCCATAGCAGATCATGGCTTTAATCTGATTCGAGTTCCCATGTCCGCTCAGTTATTAAATGAATGGGCTGCAGGAACATATCCGAAGGCCAACTATAATAATGCATATAATCCGGAACTCAACTCCATGAACAGCCTGGAGATCTTCGAATATTTCCTTTCTCTTGCCGAGGCAAACGGCATAAAGGTAATGATCGATATACACAGCGCTGAGACCGATGCTGCAGGACATAACGCAAATATGTGGTGTACCGACAAAGTATCGGAGGCTGATTACCTGAAAGCTCTGGCCTGGGCTGCCGACAGATATAAGAATAATGATACAGTTATTGCATTTGACTTAAAGAACGAACCTCACGGCAAGCCGAATGAGGGTAATAAAGCTGCTATCTGGAATGACTCCAAGGATGCCAACAACTGGAAATATATCGCAGAGAAAGCAGCGCTGACCGTGCTCGAAAAGAATCCGAACGTGCTGGTTATGGTTGAAGGAACTGAGATATATCCGAAAGATATTAAGACTAACGGAGATTATCATTCCCAGAACAGCGCGGATTATGAATTCAACTGGTGGGGCGGCAATCTTAGGGGCGTGGCCGATTATCCCGTGGATCTCGGAAAATATCAGGACAAACTTGTATATTCACCTCACGACTATGGCCCGACTGTTTATGAGCAGCCCTGGTTCCAGGGAGATTATGACTATGATTCCCTGATGAAAGACTGCTGGCATGACAACTGGTTCTATATATATGAAAACGATACGGCGCCGCTGCTGATAGGCGAGTGGGGCGGCTTTATGCGTGAGCCAAATCTGACATGGATGACTCATATGAGGACGCTTATCGGAAAGTATAAGCTTAATCATACTTTCTGGTGTCTGAACGCCAACTCAGGAGATACAGGAGGACTGCTGCTTGATGACTTTACTACCTGGGATGACGAAAAGTATGAATTCGTTAAAGAAGTATTATGGCAGAAAGACGGTAAATTTGTCGGACTGGATCATAAGATCCCCCTTGGAGATAACGGTGTAACTCCTTAAATACTCTATTTACATAAATCTCAAATCATGTTAAAGTAAATACAAATATAAGATGGGAAAAGTGTCAGGACCGGACACTTTTTTCCTATTGTAGTCGAAAGAAAAGGAGGAACAGAGAATGCGCAACTTGAAAGTTAGGCGCCTGATCGCGATGATAATGACCGTCATCACAGTCGGAGCCCAGTCGCCCATTACTGCCATGGCAGGTGAGCTGACTGAAGACAGCACAGCAGCTGAAGTTGTTCAGGATGAAGAGGAGACATCCGAAACAGCAGAAGCAGAAGAAGTAGCAAAAGAAAACGTTCCGGATGAGACTGTAGTCAGCGGCAACGAAGCCGAAGAAGAGACTGCTCCGGAAAACGAAGTAACTGTTGACGAAGAAGGAGAAAGTGAAACCACAACTGAAGGATTCGCTCTTACGGCTGCAGATTATGCTGCAAAGCAGGCTATAAGAGATCACGGTGTACTGGATGATTTCGCCTCTCTTACTGAGGGCGTTGATTATACCAAAAACGAAATGATCTTCATGGCCGACAGCCTTGAGTATGCAGAAGCTGTAGCAGCTGCTTACGGTGCAAGCCTCAAGTCATATTCATATGGTGTTGCCGTAATGGATATGAGCGGTTCCGAACTCAGCATAGGTGATGCTTATGCTCTCGGCGCAGATGCAAACAGCATGCTTCCTGTAGTTGAACCCAACTATATCACCATACTTGACGACCCTGACGTAGATGCAGAAGCGGAAGCAAAGAAGAAAAAAGACGGTCCTCTTGTTTCAAAGCAGACACAGTGGGATGATTTCGGAACTTATGATCCCCTGCTTAATCCTGCGGATCCCAACTTCCAGTGGTGGCATCAGTATATCGACACCTACGGAGCCTGGGGTGTATTTGACAGCTCATACAGACCCAATCTGGGCAGCGATATCAAGGTCGCTGTCATAGACAGCGGTGTCACAGGAAACCACGAAGAGCTCAGAGGCCATACGGAACTTAAGGATATAGGCCTCGGTACAACGGATGAAAACGGACACGGAACCCATGTTGCCGGAATCATAGGCGCAAGCATAGCCAACTACAACGGCGGCGCCGGCGTAGCTCCCGGAATACAGATCCTTGGATACAGAGCATCCGATGCAAGAGGAAGCTTTGCTGAAGCCGATACCATAAGAGCGATCAATGCCGCAATTACTGACGGTGCAAACATCATTAACATGAGTCTTGGAGGTCCGATCTACACTTCGGCCGAAGACAGCGCAATACAGGCAGCTTATACCGCTAATGTTACAGTAGTAGCTGCTGCAGGCAACGAATCAAAGAACGGTTACAGCTATCCGGCAGCTTATGATCATGTTATCTCTGTAGGCGCTTCCGAAGAGGGCGGCAATAAAACACAGTTTTCAAACTTCGGCAGCTGGGTAGACGTAATGGCTCCCGGTGCCAACATGCGTTCATGTTATCCCGGTGACGGCAATGATACCTATTTCAATATGCAGGGTACATCACAGGCCTGCCCTGTTGTTGCCGGAGCCTGCGCACTCTATATGTCGGCTTTCGGCAAGGATGTAACTCCCGATGAGATGGAAGCCGTACTGAAGAGAAGCACTACCAAGTGCAATACCCCTGGCGCAAGTGCCAGCGGTATCATCAACATAGCCAAGATGTTTGACGGGGATACGACAGCTCCCCAGATCGATATGCTCGGCGAAGACAACGACAGTGTGATCGCTACCGCAGAAAGCGGTTCTTACGCAAGCTGTGATGCAACCGTAAAGGGAAGCCAGTATATCAAGTTTACGGGCAAGGGATTTAACGGCGATCTTGAAGCAAATAACAATACAACTTATTACATTACAGTTGACGGAAGCAATCCTGACCCTCATAACAGCGCAGGCAGTTATTCCACCTACTATCCCGACGACTATAAGGTATACAGGGTAGGTACCGGCAGCTCATACAGGATCCGTGCGGGATATCTGTTAAGACTTGCCAAGTATAAGGGCATTTCCGCCACTAATGTAACTGTCAAAGTAGTGGCTGTAACAGGACGCGGAGTTATCAGCGGTGTTACGTCTATGTCTTTGACCATAGATCCTGAGGTCAGATATTACATTTCCGTATACAGCGACGGTTATTACAGTGATCCCGTGCTTTCACAGGGAGGCACATTACAGTTAAATGCCACGGTTTACGGTGAATCTACATATCTGTTATATACTTTGACGGATTTAGTAGACCAGAGCGTAAAATGGAGCATCGATTCTCAGAGTGGCTGTGGTGGCTCCTCGATCAGCGATACAGGTCTGCTCACTATAGGAGGCAGTGATTACGGAACATTAAGCGTAAAAGCAGAATCTACAGCTTATCCCGATACAGCAGGCTACTATAGTTTAACTGTTGCCAACAGAGCTCTTGTATCAAGCGTAGAAGTTACCGAAGAAACCCAGACTCTGCTCAGTGATGAGATAGTCATCAGGGAATGGGGCGAGGTTCAGCCTGAGATCAAAGTAAAGATGACTCTTGCTGACGGCTCAGTATTAACTGACAATCTTCCTTTCATTTCCTGGTCCAGCTCGGATTCATGGGTAGCAGAGGGAAGAATGGATGAAAACGGAAAATATGTAGTATATCCCAAGTCAAAAGGATCCTGCACGCTTACCGGTACCGTACAGGACGGTTCAAATGTACAGTTCACCGTTAATGTAAGAGTACGTTCTCTGGTATATGCATTTGTAACCAATAACAACCAGACAGAAATAGCCGCAGGCAAGAGCGCAAAGTACAAATTCACACCGTACTCACATACACAGTATAAGATGTATTTCGAGTATTATTACAATAATTACAGAAGTATCTTTAATAATTACGGTCCCAGCAATACTTCATTCACCTGGTCGATCAAGGATTATAACGGTAATTCAGATATTGAGATCCCCGGTGTGACCTTAAAGAACGGCAAACTTAAGGTTGCAAAATACGTAGCTGAAGGCACTACTTTCAGTGTAGCTGCAACCGCAGCTGATGAGGGGCATACAGTTGGCTTTGTTCCTGTAAAGGTGACCGGAGGCGGTTCCAACACTATCACCGTTACCACAGATGCTACCGATCCTGCTTATGACATAAAAGTCAATAAGAAAGGGTCCGTAACGAGCGTTCAGCTTTATATCCGCAATGTCGCTACAAGCGAAGTAAACGAGAAACAGATCAAACTTAAAGCTGTAGCCAGCAACGGTGCAACGGTCCGCTGGTCCAAGAACAACAGCAATACACGTTGGGAAAGCAATTACGAGGAAGAACCCGGTGTTATCACAATTACGTCTTATTCATACACGGGCAACACAACTTATACGGCTTATGTGAGTGACGGCAGCAAGAAGAAAGCCAAAGTAAAAGTTAATGTCATAATCCCTGTGGCTTCAATGCAGATCACGGCTCCCGACCTCGGAACCTATGCAAATACAGCAAAGGGCGCAGATACACTTGTTCCTGAATCCGGAATAACCCAGACTCTTATGTCTTCAGGCTATTCATCTAACTTTAAGGTAGCTTTCGGCGATGAGTATGGAACCGCCTCAAAGAAAAAGATCAAGTGGGAAGCACAGGCAGGATATATGAACAACGGTGTGTTCACCGAAGATCCTTCGCTGGCAGGTCTGTATAAGTTTAAGAACGGCAAACTCAAACTTTCCAACGGCTTTACAACGGATACTACTATGAATAAGGGCGTGCTCATAACCGCTACCGCAACAGACGGCACGCAGCTTAAAGCCCAGAAATTCGTGATAGCATGCAAGAAGACAACGTTCATAAAGCTTTACGGCACAGATAAGGAGAACGGTCTGATCATAGTAGAAACCGACGGAACCGCACTCGAATTCGAGATAACGACCAATAATCCCGAAGTTGCATGCCCTGAATATTATGATGCAGGCTTAAGCCCCGACGGAAATATACTGGTTGCATTTGCGGTATATTATCCGAAGCAGACACCGGGTAATTGGGTGTTCAATATCAAAGCTAAGGACGGCAGCAAGAAATCAATATCATTTAAGAATTACTGATGAATTCATTTTTAACCCCGCCTTCAAAAGAAGGCGGGGTTTTACTGTTAAGAAATCTCCGATTTATGCCGAAATAAAAAGATGAAGGTTTATTCTATGATAAACGAGGTGTGTTATGAAGAATTCCGGTCTTAAAAGGATCCTTGCTTTTTCAATGATGTTTGTCATGTTCATCGGATGTTTTGATATGCCGGTAAAGGCAGAAGAGAGCATATCGGAAAATGAAGTAATAATGAGCGAAGAGGAAGAGGATATCCTTCCTGACGAGAACTTCACAGAAGTAGACTTTGATGATACATGCATGGAGGAAGAAACAGAAGAAGAGACTAACGAGGATGTTTTCGAGGAGATCGTTCCCGATGCTGAAGAAGCTATTATTATAGATGAAGCAAGTAAAACAGGCTGTGAAATACAGGAGGTCGGAAGCAAAAAGAAAGAAGAACCGGAGCCTACGGTATCTTCGATGTCACTTATATCCATACCCAGCAAGCTGATATACAGAAAAGGCGATGATCTGGATCTGACAAACGGTAAAATCTATGTAGTATATGATGACGGAACCGAAGCTTATCTTAACATGAAGGCTGCCATGGTCAGCAATTACGATAAGACAAAAGCAGGGCGACAGATCGTGCACATCAATGCAGGTGATAAGTATGTTCAGTTTGATGTTGATGTTCTCAATGTAGATGCGGGTGATGACAGTAAGTTTGTAATAGGCGACCAGGGCTTCAGCACGCTGACAAAGGCGCTTAATTGGATAAAGAATAACAGAGACAAGACTACAGATTATGAGATAATAATGTTCTCCAACTGTCTCTTAAGAGCTCTGCCCACAGTGACAAAAGCAAGATCCATAACCATAACAGCCAATACATATTATATGGAATTCTATGCGGTGGATAAGGACAAAATAACCTTCGGCTGTGATACCACTTTAAACGATATGACGATCAAGTGTCTCAGCGCTTATGAAGACAAGACTAAATACCGCACAAGAATGAAAATAAAGGCCAAGAAGAATCTGACTCTTAACAATTGTGATTTCATCTCCTCCGGCCTGACCATAAGCGGCCGAAATAAAAAAAGCGTAGTCATCAATAAGAGCACGGGTATATATAAGCTGAAAGGCTTCACTAATACCACAGTTAACGGTGATCTGGAGATAAAATACAGTCTGGATACGAAGCGCCTGGTAATGAATCCGGGAAGCAGGGTAATACTTTCGTCATTAGCTAGACTTTCCGTCACCAAACAGCTTACCTGCGAACGCGATTCACAGATAGTTCTCGGAAAGGATTTCAAACCTCTTGAGATCACCGGGAATATGGGAGGGACCGTAAAGCTTGTAAGCGACTGGCCGGCCAAAGAAGGCGACCTTATACTTAATCTTAAGTATTCGGATATACTGCCTTATTTTGACATTGACGGCATTGTGCCTCATGACAATTGCACTTATGAACTGGTAAAAGAGAAGGACGAAGCCCGTCTGTACGGCCATAAGTTCAGCTATGCAGGCAAAAGCTATACCAACTGGAAATCGGTCATAAAAGCCGTTAATAAAGACGGAAACAAGGAAACTCCTGTCGAGATAAAGCTCCTCGGAGATGTGGATATACGGGATAAGCTGACGATGCCCAAGGGTAAGAAGATGAGCAGCTTTACCCTGAACGGAAACGGGCACGAGCTGATATTCAGAGAAAATATAAAACTGGTCAAAGATACGACGTTCAGGAATATAAAGCTAAAAGGCCTGGATGATGAAGACTTCGTGACAAGGTATTATATATATAAAAGAGACCATGAACTTCAGCTTGATAATGCCGATCTTGGACTCGGAGTAGTGAAATAGTTATATTGTATTGGTAAAAATGCACCGCGATCTGCCGAGATCGCGGTATTTTTTTGGCAGGCGTGAAGCAAAATATGCCTTGTTTAGCAAATATTAAAATGTTATGATACAATAGATTGTATAGGCGCAGCGAGGAGAGCTGCTTTTAAAAGAAAAGGAGAGAAGGAAAATGAAAAAGAGAGTACTGGCTTTAATGATGTCAGCAGTAATGCTCCTTAGCGAGACATTACCTGTAATGGCAACAGAAGACACAGTCGTTGTATCGGAAGACGAAGCTGTTATCGAAGAAGTTGCTGATGCGGAAGCTGACGAGGAAATCGAAGATGTTGTATTTGATTCCGAGATCGTAGTAGAGGATCTTCCTGCTGCAGTTGACGAGACAGCTGACGCAGAGCTGGCTGCAGAAGCAGCAACCGAACTTATCGACGGTCTTGAAGTAGTTGATAAGCAGGTTGAGATCAACGAAGAAGCAGGTTTGGAAATAGTTACGCTTACTGCAAAGATCTCTCCCGATGCAGCAACAGTTGCAGATGCCGGAACTTACTGGCAGCTCGGTGGCGAGAGCACACTGAACATTGCAGGCGGCGCATTTATGGCAAATGGCAAGTCATACGATCTGAATACTAACGTTATGTATTACAGCATTGTCAATTACCGTGCAAGAAACATCAAACCTGTTGATGACCTGAAGGCAGAAGTTGTAAAGAGCGGAATCTATGATCTGGCTAAGGATCTTACTGTTACAGGCGCTTTCAATCCTGAGGTGATCAAATGGAAATTCAGCGCTAAAAAGGCTAAAAATGCAGGTGCTGCAGCTGCTTCCTTTACCGTAAAGGCATCCGTTGATAAGAATATAGCAAAGTCACTGGGCATTACAGGCAAATCACTTAAGACGCTTAAGAAGGCTGCAAAGCAGCTCAGCAAGGTTGCCAAGAAGACAAAGGCTTTATTCACTATAAATCCCGCTAACCTGCAGGCACTGAACGCTTTCGGTGATGTATATATCAGCATAACCATGTATTACAATCTTTTCACCAGAGCTTTTGTTAAATGGGGCAAATTTGCATTCCGTGTAAGACTTGAAGAAAATGCTCCTACAGACAAGACTAAATGGAAAAAGCTTCCCGCAAAGGATTTCAAGAAGAAGATAGTCAAAGCAGGAAACGGCTGCAACATAACCATCACCCCCAAGAATAAGAACCTGGTCGGTGATGCTTATACCTATGAATTGAGATAATATGAAACATAAAGTAAGCGGCAATTTAATTGTCGCTTACTTTTAACTTTTTAAAGAAGGAGAACGAAAGTGAAAGCGAAACTGATCAGAAACAGACTGACAGCCCTCATTATGTCATTTATCATGATGACCGGTCAGGTAATGCCTGTAATGGCTTCCGGTGATAATGATGAAACCGTTGCTGTCGCAACAGAGCAGGGTGAAAACGAAGAAGAAACTTCTGAAGCAAAAGAAGTCATTGAGATGCCTGCCGAGCTTTTCAATATCGGCGTTGACGGCGAGGAAGAGATCGGGACTCTTAATAATGCAGCAGATGATGCTCTCGCTATCTATGATATAGCTGAAGAAGCAGATGCAGATGAGATAGTCGGCGAGGATGAGGAAGATGCCGGAGATGTTAACGCAGATCCCAGGCTTGGTGGTCTGCCTGTAGGCAATCCCGACCTGAAACCCAGCACAGTAGACCAGAGCATATCCTATAAGACGATAATGGAAAAGGTTGTAGACGGCGCAGAGTTTGCTTCCATTGCTACTGAAGTAAAACCCGGCGGAGCAGAAGCAACCGATGCCGCTTTCCCTTTTTCAAGTAACGAGTCTGCAAAAATCACAGCATATTTTGACGAGAATTTCCCCGTTGCCCGTGACCAGAACCCTTACGGTACCTGCTGGGCTCATTCCACACTTGCAGCAAACGAATTCAATATGATAAAGCACAGCAAAGCTGCCAAGACAGTTGATACTTCAGAACTTGCGCTTGCATACTGGACTTCATATCAGGGAACTGCAGGTCCTGCAGGCGATAACGGCAGTACTGTTAAGCGCAAATATGCAAAGAGCAAGCAGAACAACTTCCTTGATTCAGGCGGAAACTCCATAACTGCAGCCATGACTCTGTTCCAGCAGAGAGGTATCACGGCCGAAGCCGATGTCCCTTACTCTGACTGCGCAAAGGTTTATGAAAGCGAAAAGATCGACAGCGC
Source organism: Lachnospiraceae bacterium (assembly GCA_016281335.1). Taxonomy (GTDB): domain Bacteria; phylum Bacillota; class Clostridia; order Lachnospirales; family Lachnospiraceae; genus NK4A136. The sequence continues at coordinate 22,185 of JAEEIK010000097.1, forward strand.
TCTTGAAAGAAAAGATGCTTATTATGTATTGAATTATCGCGAATATGATCTTGATAACAACCCGAAACTTGTAAAAGAGGGTATAATTGAAAATGGCGGACTTTCTGTGGCATTCTGCTGGGCTGAAGAAGCCTATAATGCAACTTACAATTCATTCTACATGGATAAGGAAGTCAACATAAATCACTTTGTAACACTGGTTGGCTGGGATGATAATTTCTCCAAGAGCAATTTTTCCGGCGCTTATGGCGGCAAGCCCTCCAATAACGGTGCATGGCTCGCAAGAAACAGCTGGAATCAGGACAGCAGTAAGGCTCAGATGGATTATACAGAGTACTTCTGGATATCTTACGAAGACATGTCTATCTGCAATGTTGCCGGCTTTGATGCAGTACCTGCAAGCGAGTACGAATATGATAATGCATATTATTATGATACCCAGGTATACAATCCCCAGTATTATAATTCATCTACTGCCGCTAACGTTTACAAAGTAAGCGTATGCGATGGCGGAGAGATACTTTCCGCTGTAAGTTTCAACCTTTTTGATGTCAAGTCCACCGGTACCGATTATACTATCGAAGTATACAGAAATATTCCCGATGGCAGCGATCCTTCCGCCGGAACCAAGGTGGATTCGATGACTACCACCGGCACAATATACATGAGCGGTACCTACACCATACCTCTTAAAGATGAAGTAAGACTTGATGCCGGTGAAAACTTCGCCGTAGTCGTAACACGTAACGACAACAAGACTGTTTCCGTAGCTACTGACTTCAACTGGAACGGCTGGAATCTTGTTTCCGATATGAAAGCGCAGGCAGGTCAGTCATTCCTTAAATCCGGTTCAGCATGGAAAGACACAGTAAATGACGGTAACTTTGTAATTCATGCGCTGACAAAGAACGGCGGCGCTTATGTAAAGATCAGTCCCAGAAGCGCGCAGATCCCCGAAGAAGGAGAGGTTACCTTAAGCGCAGAAGCTTTTGACGAGAGCAATAACAAGGTAGCAGGAGCTACTTTCACCTGGGCAAGCGACAATACCGCAGTTGCTACGGTTGCAAACGGTGTTGTAAAGGCTGTAAGCATAGGTAAAGCTACTATTACTGCAACATATAATGGTCTGACAGGAAAATGCCAGGTAACCGTAGGCGATGACGGAACCACATCTTCAACCGTCAATTACGGAACCACTAATGTTAACGGCGTGGAAATGCCGCTGACAGCAAATATCAGATATAAGAACACCATCAGCTACAGAGCCAGAAAGATCAACCCCAAGAATGATCTTCTTGCAGATGTTACCAGCAGCAGTCTGATCGATATTGCAAAATCTCTTTCTGCAATGCCCGGAAGCGTGACAAAAGACGTGATCAGCTGGAAATATACCGCCAAGAAGAACAAGAATGCAAACAGCGGTTCATATTTCACCGTAAAGGCTGTCGTAGCAGGCAAAGCCATTACAAACAGCCAGGGCATAAGCGGCAAGAACCTTAAGGCCCTCAAGAAAGCTGTTTCAGCATTCAACAAGAATGCAAAGAAAACAGAAAACAGGATTTATTTCAACATTACTCCCGTGAATGCCTGGGAACTTGCCAACAACGGAAATATGATACCTATCGTAACAGTTAACAGATTTACCGGCGCATTCGTTAAAATGTCGCATATACGCGTTTGGCTGGAAGATACGCCTGCGCCTTCGACCTCAAATAACGGCTGGAAGAACTGGAAAAAACTGTCAAAGAAGGATATCAAGGTAAAGAAGAGGGCAGGCACCAGAAGGACCTATGATATTATACCCAGTCAGAAGAATGTGATCGGTCCTAATTTCTGGTACAGTTGGGAATAAAATGCTTGACATAATGCCATAATGAGTGGTAATATATCACGGTATGCCGCACGGCGAGGTATAAGTGGCTATAAAGCCCACCACAGGCCGGCGAGAAATGTAATAAGGAGGTGCTGATATGTACGCTATTATTGCAACAGGCGGAAAGCAGTATAAGGTTAGCGAAGGCGATATCATCAAGGTTGAGAAGATCGCAGGCGAAGCCGGAGATACTGTAGAATTTGACAACGTGCTTGCTGTATCCGATAAGGATCTCAAAGTAGGCGCTGATGTTAAGAACGCAACTGTATCTGCAACAGTAATGCAGCAGGGCAGAGGCAAAAAGGTTACCGTCTATAAGTACAAGCCGAAGAGTGGTTATCATAAGAAGAATGGCCACAGACAGGCTTACACACAGGTACGTATAGAGAAGATCAAGTAAGACGACTAATGATCAGTATAGAGATATTCCGGGATAAAGAGCAAAATATCACGGGGCTTTGCAGCAGAGGACATGCAGAGTATAGCAGCAACGGAGACGATGTGGTATGTGCCGCCGTATCCATGCTGGTGATCAACAGCTTGAACGCCATAGAGAAATTCAGCAGCACCAAAGCAGTACTGCTTGATGAAGATCAGGAAGAAGGCATAATAAACGTTAAGTTTGAAGACATACCTGATGAAAAGGCTCAGCTGATACTCGATACCATGCTGCTTGGACTGAATGACGTGATTAAGAATTACGGAAAAAAATATCTCAGACTGAGCGATACCATAGGAAGGAGATGAAGACCATGATAAGCTTAAATCTTCAGTTCTTTGCGCATAAGAAAGGAGCAGGTTCCACCAAGAACGGACGTGACTCCGAGTCCAAGAGACTTGGCGCAAAGAGAGCGGACGGACAGTTCGTTAAAGCGGGGAATATCTTATACAGACAGCGCGGCACCAGGATCCATCCCGGTGTTAACGTAGGCAGAGGCAGGGATGACACCCTTTTCGCTACGGTAGACGGCGTTTTACGTTTCGAGAGACTCGGCCGTGACAGGAAGCGCGCTTCGGTATATCCTGTAGAGCAGTAATTTGTAGGATCAGATTTATCCCCGGTATATTTACCGGGGATTATTTTTGCCCCTCATCCGTCAGGCTTTGCCTGACACCTTCTCCCCGAAGGGGAGAAGGCTAATGGAGATACATGTATGTTTGCAGACAGAGCAAGGATAATAATAAAGAGCGGTAAAGGCGGAGACGGACACGTTTCATTCCGCAGGGAGAAATATGTTCCTGACGGAGGTCCGAACGGCGGCGACGGAGGAAAGGGCGGCGACGTTATTTTTGTTGTGGACAAAGGAATGAATACTTTGTCGGATTACCGTCATAAACATAAATTCGCAGCCGGTGACGGTGAAGAAGGCGGAAAGAATAATTGCCGCGGTAAAGACGGTGAAGACAGGATACTGAAGGTTCCCGAGGGCACCGTTATTAAAGATGCAGTAAGCGGAAGAGTCATCGCAGACATGTCGGGTGACACAAAAGAAGTGAAAATACTATCCGGCGGCAGAGGCGGACTCGGCAATCAGCATTTTGCTACTTCCACAATGCAGGCGCCCAAATATGCGCAGCCCGGTAAGAGCGCAAAAGAACTGGAAGTATTTCTGGAAATGAAACTTATAGCCGATGTGGGCCTTGTCGGTTTTCCCAGTGTCGGTAAATCTTCGCTGATAAGAAGAGTGAGCAATGCCAAACCCGAAGTGGCTGATTATCATTTTACGACCATAACACCTCATCTTGGGGTAGTAGATATGGGCGACGGCAATTCATTCGTAATGGCAGACATTCCGGGTCTGATAGAAGGGGCGGCAGAAGGCTCAGGCCTCGGGCATGATTTCTTAAGACATATAGAAAGAAACAGACTGCTGGTACATATACTGGATGCAGCAGGGACGGAAGGCCGCGATCCTCTTAACGATTACCGGGTGATAAACGAGGAACTGGCAAAATACGGCGAAAGCGTTGCATCAATACCGCAGATAGTTGTTGCAAATAAATGCGACCTTATACCTGCAGAACCGGAACCTATCGATATCGATGAGAACGGCGATTTCATATATCCCGAAGATCCGATAGAGCGGATCAGGATAGCCGCCGAAGCGGATAAGAGGCCTTTTGTTGCCATCAGCGCAGCTACCGGCGAAGGCATAGATAAACTTAAAAATACGATCTTCACTATGCTTAATGAACTCCCCGAGAAGAAGACATATTTTGAGCAGGAATATGATCCGGATAAAGAACTTGAAAAAGTTGAAGAACCCATAAACATATATTATGATGAAGAAGCTGACGAGTTTGTGATCGAAGGTTCGCGTATAGATAAGATGATGGGCTATACCAATCTCGAATCCGAAAAAGGCTTCCTCTTCTTCCAGAAATTCATGAGGGAAGAAGGGATACTTGATGAACTGAAAAAACTCGGGATACAGGAAGGCGATACTGTAAGGCTTTCCGGTCTCGTATTTGAGTATTATGATTAAGACAGAAAGGAAGCAGAATGAAACTTACAAGTAAGCAGAGAGCATATCTTAGAAGCCTTGCCTCTAAGGAAGAAGCTATTTTCCAGATCGGCAAGTATAATCTTAGCCCCGAAATAACTAATGCCGTAGCTGAAGCCTTTAATACACGAGAGATAGTAAAAGTATCAGTGCTTAAGGGCGCTACTGAAGATCCGCATGAGATGGCCGAAGCGCTTTCCGAGCGCACCAAATCCACACTTGTAACAGTGATAGGGCGTAAGATAGTGCTTTACAAACCCTTTAAAGAACCGGGAATAAAGCTTCCCAGGTGACAAATGATGGAAGTATTATGCAGCTATGACGAAGAAGAACTGAAGAAGAAACTCAAACGCAAATTGGATGACAAGCGTTATGCACACTCCATAGGCGTTGCTTATACAGCGGTCTCGCTGGTGATGAGACACGGAAATATCGATAAACTCGAAGACGGAGGAGCAAAACTCATCTCACAGGCTTATACGGCAGGGCTTCTGCACGACTGTGCCAAATGTCTGGAGGATGGTGAAAGAGACAAGCTCTGCAAGAACTATAAACTCGATATCAGTGATTTTGAAAGAGAATATCCTTATCTGATACACGCAAAACTCGGAGCGGCTCTGTCACAGAAAAAATACGGTGTTGACGATGATGAAATACTCTCGGCCATACGTTATCATACTACCGGACACAGTGATATGACTCTGCTTGAAGGCATCATCTTTTCTGCAGATTTCATAGAGCCCACAAGAAAACCCCTTATGATAATGCCTATAGCGAGGCAGGCGCTGTTTGAAGACCTTAATCACGGAATATATGTTATACTTGAACAGACGTTGAAACATCTGAAAAATAAAGAACAGCCTGTTGAAGAACATACACTTGAAGCATACGAATGGTATAAGAGATATAAATGAGGTGAATATTTATGGACATTAAGGAAGCTGTAAAGATCGCCATAAACGCGATGGAAGATAAAAAAGCAACAGATATAAGAGTCATTGATATCGCAGGGATCTCAACCCTGGGTGACTATTTTCTTATTGCCAGCGGAAGCAATATAAACCAGATACATGCGATCACCGATGAGATCGAAGAGAAGCTGGGCCGGGCAGGCATGAGTCCCAGGCAGATAGAAGGCTATACTAATGCCAACTGGGTATTAATGGATTACGGCGATATCATAATTCATGTTTTCGACGAAGAAAACAGGCTGTTCTATAACCTTGAGAAGATATGGAAAGACGGAAAAAGCGTGGAAATAGAAGAGTTTAAATGAGTACTCCTCATACGTCGCCTTACGGCGACGCCTTCTCCCCAAGGGGAGAAGGCGTTTTTATTATCAGATTCTGTGTTTATAGGAACGGAATACTCCAAAGACCTTGCCGAGTATTGTGCATTCATCAAGAATGATGGGATCCATGGTGTCATTCTCGGGCTGGAGACGTATGTGGCCGTTTTCTTTATAAAAGGTCTTGACCGTAGCCGAGTCGTCTATAAGCGCAACAACAATATCACCGTTCAGGGCAGTGTTGCAGGATTCAACGAAAACTATATCCCCCGAATGTATGCCGGCATTGATCATGCTGTCTCCCTTAACCTTAAGGACAAAGGAATCGGCATTGGGCACATAATCAACAGGCAGAGGGAAGAAGCCCTCTATATTCTCCTGAGCAAGAATGGGCTCACCTGCCGCAACCCTTCCGACAATAGGGATGCTGGCCATTTCCTGACGCATCATAGCATTAAAGCTGTCATCTATGATCTCGATGGCCCTGGGCTTGGTCGGGTCTCTTTTTATATATCCGTTATTCTCCAAGGTCGATAAATGGGAATGAACGGAAGATGTGGACTTAAGATTAACTGCTTCGCATATATCACGCACAGTAGGGGGATAACCTTTCTGCATGGTAAAATCTTTAAGATAATCAAGTATCTCCTGCTGTTTGGCGGATATCCTGCCGTCTCTCATAGTATTTCTCCTTTCAATGATCATAAGGGAATTAACTGTATATGACCATTCTAGCACAGATGTTCTGTAAATGCAAACATATTTTCGGAAAATATGTTCGAAAAAAGTGTTGACAAAAGAACATTTGTTCGTTATACTACAAATATCGAACAGCTGTTCGGGAACATAAAATCAAATTTACTGAGGAGAATAAGCCATGAGTAATATAGAAATCTACAGAATGAAGAGAAGAGCAAGAGAACTCAGAAAAAAGAAGATGCTTGCCAATATATTGAAAGTTTCGTTATTATCGGCTTTTCTTCTTACAGCTGTTTTCTTCTTTATTTTCAAAACGCCGGTACAGGCAAAAGAAGAGGGCGAGACATACTTTAAGTATTATGATACCATCAGAGTCGAAAAGGGTGACAGTCTCTGGTCTTATGCAAAGCTCTATTCCGAAGGTTCTGGAATGAGCACTGATGCGTTTATAGACGAGATCTGCTCCATAAATCACATTTCCAGACATGCCGTGTTGAGAAGCGGGACTACCATAACGGTTCCGTATTACTCAACAGAATATATATGTGAAGGCATCAGTTACTGCAAGCAGTAACGGTATTTGTAACGCTCCCCCCAACGGGCATATGTCCCGAACATTACCACGCTTTGCCGGCGTGGTTTTTGTTTTATGAATCTTTCCTGAGTTTTACGAAATCAGCAGCTTTTTTACGCTGTTCCTCGTCCATGGAAGCATAATGTTTTCTTGTGGTATTCACGTCTTTGTGACCAAGTACTGATGCTACCAGATAGATATCATTGCTTTCCCTGTACAGTTCGGTGCCGTATGTGCTGCGCAATTTATGTGGCGTGATCTTCTTTAGAGTAGTGACCTGAGATGCATATTTCTTTATCAGTATCTCGACCGCGCGTACAGAAATGCGTTTATTCTGCATTGAAAGAAAAAGAGCTTTTTCACTTCCTGCCGCAGGCATAATGCTTTTTCGCTGTTCAAGGTAGGTAAGCAGAGCTTCTCGCACCTCTTCTCCGAAATATACTCGGGCTTCGTTACCGCCTTTTCTGACTATGCGTATGGCATTATTCTCGAAATCTATATCATCAAGATTAAGACCAACACATTCGGAAACACGGATACCGGTACCAAGAAGGAGAGTGACCAGGCAGGTATCTCTTATGACCGTCTTCTTATGATAACTGGACTGATGCTCAGTAGTCTGTTCAGAACCGTTCTCAACTACATCCAGCAGCCTGGAAACCTCGTTTCCTTCAAGCCTTATAATATTCTTCTCGTGTATCTTCGGAACATGAACTATGGAAGCCGGATTGGTCTTGATCAGCTCTGATTCATAGAAATAATTGTACATGCTCTTTACGGAAGATAGCTTCCTGCCTTTTCCGCGCTCGTTATTGGTACGGGCCAGGCCGTCATTGTTCTCATAATAAGCAAGGTATTCAAGATAGTTCTCCAGATCGAATTTTTCGACTTTTTCAAGTACCTCAAGCTTCATATCGCAGATATTATCATAAGCCTTATCAAGAATATTCTCGTTTATGTAATTAAAAAAGATCGTAAGATCATAGGCATAGCTTACCAGTGTCCTTGTACTGACGCGGTCATTGATGCCTCTGAAAAAAATGGTACAGAAAGAAGGGAGCTTTTTTTCCATCTCCCTTAATTTAACGATGTTTCTGATCTTTACCTGTTCATGATAAGATGACTTGTCGCCCATGATATGTTTTATTCTTCTTCGTCAAGATCCCTTTTTTCTGACTTATCAAACTTTTTCTTTTCGGCCTTTGCTTTTTTTCTCATTTCGAGATCCAAGGCTACAAAAGATCCGTCATCATCTATCTTTTCCAATTGTATATAATCTGAAGTCCGCTTAGACAATTCTTTGGTATCAAGTTTCTCGGTTATCTGCTCTTTAATATAAGCATAGAGCAGCGCAAACAGCGGAACGCCTATCAGCATTCCCCAGAAACTGAACAGTCCACCGAAAAAGGTGATGGCAAAGATTACCCAGAAGCCCGAAAGGCCGGTGCTTTCACCGAGAATTCGCGGTCCGATGATATTGCCGTCTATCTGCTGCAGTATAAGTATCATTATTATGAAATACAGACACTGTTTGGGATCGGCCAACAATACTATAAAGGCCGAAGGTATGGCGCCGATGAAAGGTCCGAAATAGGGGATGATATTTGTTACACCCACTATAACCGAAACAAGCAGGGCATAAGGTGTTCCCATGATCTTGGTAACGATATAACAGAGTATACCGATTATCATGGAATCTACTATCTTTCCCACAAAGAAACCCTGGAAGGTATCATTTGCAGAGCGGACTCTCTTAAGGAAATTGTTGATCGTATTTCTGTCAAAGAAAGCGTAAAGGCTCTTCTTAAACTGTCCGGCAAAAGACTCCTTGGCATAGAGTATATATATCGAAACAATAAGACCGATTATGATGTTAAGCAGAGTCTTGACCACTGCCTTAACACCGGTTGTAACACCGGTAACCAGACTGTTAGCGCCGGGAAGGATGAGTCCCTGTAACCAGTTTATAAATTCAGGAGAAAAACCTTCCCATGCACCGCTGAAACGTTCTTCAATATCGGGAAAACTTTTAAGAACACCGTCAAGCCAGTGAAAAAGATTTTCCTGATACTGAGGCAGGTTATTTGCCATACGCTGCACGGAAATAACAAGTTCGGGGATGACCAGCGAAAACAGTCCGTAGAGCAGCATAAAGAAGACGAGATAACTCAAAGTAATGCACAGAGCGCGGATCCGGCGCCTTATACGGTGTCTCTCCATCTCGTTTTTAGCTTTTTTGAATATAGTGACACTGAATTTCTTATATATGATCTTGTTTTCCATGGCAGAAATCAGCGGATTTAAAAGCCATGCGATAACGAGACCGATGATTATCGGTGTGATTATCTTGACAACTTTTCCAAGGCCTCCGAGGACTTCGTCAAGATGGAAAATAAGATAATAAAAGAGTATAAGGGCACCACCTGACAGGAATACTGTCAGGCCCCAGAAGAGGTATTTTTTACCATTTGAAAAATTCATATCCGCCAGTCTCCCTTGACTGAAATTATTTTATGTCTACAATAATAACACAGCTTCTTAAAGTAATAAAGAGTTTTCTCACAAATATAAAATTCTAAAAATCACACAAAAAACACATGACATCCGTAGGCTAAATATGTTATAATTACACAGTAAATGTAGTCAATTTGGAGGCAAAAATGAAAAAACTGCTCATTATTGATGATTCTGCACTCACGAGAAGAGTTTTGTGTGATATAATAGCAGCTGATAAACGTTTTGAAGTTGCTGCCAAGGCAAATAACGGCCTTGAAGCCCTCGAGATACTGAAAAACAACAGTTTTGACGGTATCGTGACGGATATCAACATGCCGAAGATGAACGGGCTGCAGTTTTTAAAAGAATTAAAAACGCTTAAAAGGCCCGAACCGGTAATGGTTCTTTCGAGTGATACAGCGGAAGGCGCCAAAGTAACCTTGGATGCGCTGGAACTCGGAGCTATCGATTTCATACAGAAGCCCCAAAGTTCCATTTACTCAAAAGACGAAGACTTTATTAAACGTTTCTTTGATATACTTGAAGCCGTTGTATATTCAAACAGGAAGGCTTCATCAACGATATACAGAAATGCTCTTTCCATAAAGCCCGGAGGCAATATCGTAAAGATCGATCCGGGAAGACGTATAGAAGGGAAAGGTAACAAACTGGTTGCTATAGCCAGTTCTACAGGCGGCCCTAAAGCCTTACAGGCCGTGATACCCAGGCTTCCGAAAGAACTGGATGCACCGGTACTCATAGTCCAGCACATGCCGGTAGGCTTTACCAAATCCCTGGCAGACAGGCTGAATGCCATGAGCGAACTGACCGTAAGCGAAGCAGCGGATGGAGAATATCTCGAAAAAGGCCATGTTTATATCTCCAAAGGCGGCGCGCATATGAAATACGAAGACAATCGCGGGCGCGGACGCATCATCTATACCGATGAGCCGTCAAGAGAGGGCGTTAAGCCCTGTGCCAATTATATGTACGAATCCCTAGTCAACAGTCCCTATCATTCCATAGTCTGCGTAGTGCTGACCGGAATGGGAAAGGACGGAACCGAGGGGATAAAGGCGCTGGCCGGCGCCAAGAAGACACATATCATAGCCGAAGATGCCAAGAGCTGCGTAGTAAACGGCATGCCAGGCTCAATAGTAGCCACCGGACTTGTAAATGAGGTCGCAGACCTTGATTTAATAGCACAATCAATCCTAACAAACGTGGGGGTAAGATGAGATGGATGTAAGCCAGTATTTGGATATTTTCCTTGACGAAAGTAAGGAACACCTGCAGAATCTGAACACCAGCGTCCTGAATCTCGAACAGGATGCAGAAAATCCCGAGACCATTGGCGAGATATTCCGTGCCGCTCATACTCTTAAGGGTATGGCCGGAACCATGGGCTTTAAGCGCATGCAGACGCTGACTCATGATATGGAGAATGTCTTTTCGGAAGTGCGTGACGGCAATCTGAAGATCAATGCAGGAATGATCGACGTGCTGTTCCACTGTCTCGATGCTTTGGAGGAATATGTTTCCGTTATCCAGGAAACCTCCGATGAAGGCGACAACGACAATGAGCCTATCATAAAAGAACTTAATGATATACTCGCAAGCAAGGGATCTGCCGAAGAAGCAAAAGAAGAAGTAGCCCCTGAAGTTTCCGATGCGGGAAAACAGGCCGAAAGCGGATCATACTGGAGCGGCAGGGAACTTACCGAAGAAGAAACAAAAGCCATGGAAGATGCCATGCTTGCCAATAAAAAAATCTATGCGGTCACCGTATTTGTCGAAGAAAACTGCCTGCTGAAAGCAGCCAGGGCATTTCTGGTATTTAAGGCAATAGAAGAAACTGCAGAGATCATAGCTGCCGATCCTTCCACTCAGGATATCGAAGACGAGAAGTTTGAGCTTCAGTTTTCATTGATCATTTCTGCCGAAAGTGAGCTTGAACCAATACTTGACGCCATCAAGGGCGTATCCGAGATAGCAGATGCAAAGGGCGGAGTATTTGACGGAGAAGCAGGAAGCGCCGCTTCTGCAGAACCTGTAACGGAAGCAGCTCCCGAAGTTCAGAAAGAAGAAGTCAAGAACGATGTGCCCGTACCCGTTACTGCTCCGGCAAAGGTGGAAGCGCCAAAAAAAGCGGAAGAAAAGAAAGCTCCCGCCAAAGCTGCCCAGGACAAGAAGAACGGAAAACCGGCAGTAGGCAGATCCGTACGTGTCGATATAGAAAAACTCGATTCATTAATGAACCTGGTAAGTGAGCTCATTATAGCAAAGAACTCCCTGGTAAGCAGCGCCACCAACGCAGGCGAGAACAGCGGAGCGCTTCATGACCAGATAGAATATCTCGAAAGCGTTACTACCAACCTTCACGAATCCGTCATGAAGGTACGAATGGTGCCTATCGAGAGCGTAGTCAGCAAATTCCCGAGAATGATAAGGGATATCTCCAAACAGCTTAATAAGCCGATGGAGCTGTTCATGAGCGGTGAGGAAACGGAACTTGACCGTACCGTGGTGGATGAGATAGGCGATCCCCTTATGCATATGTTACGAAACAGCGCCGATCACGGTCTGGAAATGCCGGATGTCCGTATCGCAAGAGGCAAGCCTGAATCAGGTTCCATTTTCCTTGATGCATATCAGGACGGTAATAACGTTGTGATCGAGGTAAGGGATGACGGTAACGGTATCGACGTTAACAGAGTTCGTGAAAAAGCCGTTGAACGCGGTATCATGACAGAAGAGCAGGCCAATGCCGCAGAAGATTCCGATATCATCAATCTTCTGTTCCTGCCCAGTTTTTCAACTGCAAAGCAGGTATCCGACCTGTCAGGACGCGGTGTAGGGCTTGATGTTGTTAAATCCAAGATAGAAGCGCTTTCCGGCGAAGTGGATGTCAAGACCAGACTCGGCGAGGGTACAACCTTTACCATCAGGCTGCCTCTGACACTCGCGATCATACAGGCTCTTATGGTTGTTGTCGGCGGAGAAAAGTATGCAATAGCGCTTTCCGGAATAACCACGATCGAGAATATTGAACCTAAGGATGTCAAAACAGTTCAGTCCAAGGAAGTCATCAACCTCCGAGGAAATGTCATCCCTCTTGTCAGACTGGATGAGGTTCTCGACATACAGTCCACCAGGGATCCGGATTCTTCCATGGTCGTAGTCATCGCAAAGAAGGGCGATAAGCTTGCAGGCCTTGTAGTAGACGAGCTCATAGGCCAGCAGGAGATAGTTATCAAGTCCCTCGGCAAATATATCAACAAGTGTAAATTCATCAGCGGCGCAACCATCCTCGGCGACGGTGAGATCGCTCTGATCATTGACACCAACGCTTTGATATAAAATCAGGGAGGGAAAAGAAATGGCAAATGAATTAAGCACTAATGTAAATACCAACGAACTCGCGCAGTATATCGTGATCAATATAGGCGAAGAGCAGTACGGCATAGATATCAAATATATCGATAACATCGTCCGTCTCCCGCAGATCACCAGGGTTCCCAAAGTCCCCGTTCATTTCCTTGGGGTTATCAATCTGCGTGGTGAAGTAATTCCCGTAATGAGCCTTCGCAAGAAGATGGATCTCGGGGCAGACACTCCCACTAAGGATACACGTATCATAATCATCAAAATGGCACAGTACGAGGCTATAGGCATGATGGTGGATTCCGTTAAGGAAGTGGTAAATCTTTCCTCTGACCAGATAGAGAGCACAGGAAGTGACAAAAGAGATGAAGCCGCATATGTCCGCGGCATAGGCAAGCATGACGGCGGCCTCATATCTCTTTTGGATCTGGAACTGATACTGCAGGAAATACAGTGATACATTTTAGGAGGGGATATGGCGGATAATAATCAGATGACAATTGAAACCATGTCGAGCCAGTATTTTGACGTGCTCAAGGAGATCGGCAACATAGGCGCCGGCAATGCAACCACAGCCCTGTCCACAATGCTCGGTATGAAGGTGGATATGAAGGTTCCCCAGGTACGCCTTATGGAGTTCAAGGAAGTAGGAACTACCATGGGCGGCGAAGAGCAGATAGTTGCAGGCATTTACCTTGTTGTTGACGGTGATATACACGGAAGCATCATGTTCGTGCAGAAGAAAGAATCTGCAAGAGCTATGGTGCAGAAGCTGATGGGCATGCCGCCCGAGGGAGATGATTTCAGCGAGATGGAGCTGTCAGCCCTTATGGAGATAGGCAATGTTATAACCGCAGCCTATCTGAATTCGCTTTCGACACTTACCAATCTCACAATCTACCCTTCGGTGCCGACGATCTGTATAGACATGGCAGGCGCAATACTTTCGGTACCGGCAATAGAATTCGGAGCCATCGCGGATAAGATGCTCCTTATACAGACAGATTTTTCAGATGACGAAACACTTTCGGGATATTTTATCCTCGTACCGGATGAGGAGTCTGATGCGAAGATATTACACGCCTTAGGTTTTTAATTAGCAGGAGCCAGATTATGCCTCAAACGGTTAAAGTAGGAATTGCAGATCTTAACGTGGTTAAAAGCCCTGACCTGATCACAACCATAGGTTTAGGATCATGCGTTGGAATAGCCATACGCGACGAGCAGCTCGGTATAGGCGGTCTTGTTCATGTAATGCTTCCCAACAGCAAAGAGGTCAAATCAAACGAAAACAAGGCGAAATTTGCAGATACAGGCATACCTGAACTGGTCAGCCGCCTTGAGAAAATGGGCTGTGTAAAAAGAAGGATGGTAGCCAAGATCGCCGGCGGCGCGACGATGTTTGCTTTCCAATCCAAATCCGAACTGTCCGGCATAGGTGACCGGAACGTAGCTGCCACAAAAACAGCTCTTAAAGCCCTGGGCATACCGATAAAAGCAGAAGATACCGGTGCAAATTACGGACGGACCGTGGTGTTCAATCCCGAAAACGGAGATTATGAGATCAAGGCCGTAGGTAAGCCGGCAAAGGTGATCTGATGGCAGACGCACATGGCAAGATCAACAATCTTAAGACTAAGATGCTGCCGCCGCTTCTGATGATGTTGGGAGGGGCGGTTGCGCTTGTTATGTGCCTTATAAGGCATGTCAGCTTCTTAAAAATGCTTGTAGTATTACTGATAAGTTTTTTCTGTTTTGCTATCATAGGAACGATCATCAAAGTCGTCGTGGACAGATTCAATATGCAGAACAGCTATGAAGATTATCTTCAGGAAGCCGGAAACTTTTCGGATGACGGCGATCTGATGGAAAAGAATTAACTGATGACGGGGGTTAGTAACACTGATGGACGAAGCCGGAAAAAAACGATTATGGGATGATTATATGCGTCAGGGAACGTCCCAGCTCAGAGAGAAGCTTATCATGGAATATGCTCCTCTTGTTAAGCTCGTGGCCGGACGTCTGGTCATGTATCTCGGCTATAACGTTGAATACGAAGAGCTGTGCAGTTACGGCATCTTCGGGCTTATTGATGCTATCGATAAATTCGATCCCCGTAAAGGCATCAAATTCGAGACTTATGCATCGCTGAGGATAAGAGGCGCCATACTGGACCAGATAAGAAAGAACGACTGGATACCCAGAACTATCAGACAGCGTCAGAAACAGCTCGATACAGCGATAAAAGAAATCGAAGCCAAGACAGGAAGACCGGCAACAGACGAGGAAATAGCAGCCGCTCTCGGTATAAGTGATGACGAGCTTACAGACTGGCAGTCCCAGATGAAGCTCACGAATGTTGTCTCGCTCAATGAGTTTATGGAATCCGGCGCAGAGGTGGCCGGAGATTCCAGCATGGGCGGACATTTTGCTTCTCCCGAGGAAGTCATGGAAGATTCGGAACTTAAAGAAATGCTCGCCGAATCTCTTGAAATGCTTACAGAAAAAGAGAAGAGCGTTATACTTTTTTATTACTACGAAGAACTCACACTGAAAGAAATAGCATCAATACTTGAAGTCAGCGAATCCAGAATATCGCAGCTGCACACCAAGGCTCTGCAGAAAATGAGAAGCAGATTAGGCGATTATATCGGAATACTAACCAAGGCTGTATAGTCTTACATATTGGGGGGAGAAGATATATGAACGGTTATTTCCAGGTGCTTACAAATGAAAAAGCGACTTTTCTGAGAGTCACTCCGCCTACTCAGGGCGGCGAAGCGGTATCTATACAGGAAGTGATGAACTACCTTACTCTTAAAAAGGTTGCATTTGACGTAAAAACTCTCGGCTTATATTTTAATACCGGTGATTTTTCGAAGCCTGCCATACTTAATCGTGATTCTATTCTTCCTATATCGGAATGTTGTATAATAAACTGCGATCCCGATTTTATGGGAGCCACAGCCAGATTCTATCCGCCTTCCAACGGTGGTAAGATGCTGGATAAGGAAGGCGTATACAGCGAATGCCGTCTTTCAAAGATCACACACGGAATAGACGATGCTGTAATAGACAGCTTTCTTGCAGCAAAGAAATACTGCACGGATTACAGGATAGCAAAGGGTACGCCGGTGAAGGAAGGCACCGATGCTCATATAACCTATTTCTTCAATACGGATAACAGGATCAGGCCCACCCTTAATGAAGACGGCACCGTAGATTTCCACAATCTTAATCTTGTGAACCAGTGTAAAGAGGGAGAATTGCTTGCCGAGTTGACTCCCGAAGTCAAAGGAACCCCCGGAACAGACATCCGAGGAGTAGAGATAAAGCCAAGAGATGTCAAGCGCGCGCAGCTATCTTACGGGCTTAACATACAGTTATCCGAAGACAAATTAAGGCTGACTTCCAAAGTCAACGGTCATGTCAATCTGACCGGCGGAAGAGTGTTCGTTTCCGACGTTATGCAGGTCGTTAATGTTGATAATTCAACCGGTGACATAGAGTACGAGAACACGGTAGTTATACAGGGCAATGTGAATTCAGGCTTCAGTGTAAAGACAAAAGGAGATATCGAAGTAAGAGGCACAGTTGAGGGTGCTACTCTTGAAGCCGGCGGTAATATAATCCTCCAGCGTGGGATCAACGGCATGGGAAAAGGCTCTCTTAAAGCCGGCGGCAACATAATCTCGAAATTCATAGAAAACTGCAGCGCTGAAGCCGGCGGATATGTAGAGACCAACTCCATACTGCATTCCAAAGTAACTGCAGGAACCGATATCAACGTAATGAGTAAAAAAGGCTTCATTACGGGCGGTTCGGTAACAGCGCTTTCAACCATAAGAGTTAAAACCCTCGGATCCACCATGGGGGCTGATACCAGCGTAACGGTCGGCGTCGATCCCCGTGTTATCACACGTATAGGCGAACTTAACAAGGAAACAGCCGAAGCCGAAAAGAATCTGAAGACCATG
Organism: Lachnospiraceae bacterium; assembly: GCA_016281335.1. Taxonomy (GTDB): domain Bacteria; phylum Bacillota; class Clostridia; order Lachnospirales; family Lachnospiraceae; genus NK4A136. Next base: position 38,980 of record JAEEIK010000097.1, read on the forward strand.
CTGCCCGTACTCGAAGCAGCAAAGAAGAGGATCGCCGCAGGCGAAAAACTTAATCCCGAAAAAGCAAAGCAGATACAGACATTAGCCGCCACAATAAAACACTCCCAGGAAGTGCTGAGCTCTTCTGGCGAGGAGCTGCAGTCTTTAAAGAGCATGATGGATGAAGGGCAGGGGGCCGCAGTTGAGGTTCAGGGTGAAGTATTCCCCGGTGTTGTTATCAATATTTCCGACGTTTCGATGATAATAAAGGATTCTTATAAATACTGCCGTTTTATCAAGGACAAAGGAGATGTAAGAATGGCAGCTCTGTAAGGAGGAACGTGTATGGCCATAGGTATGGTGGAATTACAGGGAAGCATTCCCAGAGTACAGGATTTTCAGCAGTTTCAGCATAACGAGAATGAAAATGTCCTGATATATCATGATAACCAGACACGCAGTATGGAGCAAAAGGTTGATACCGATAATCATTCCGTACACGAGAAGGAAGATGCCAACACAGGTTCCGATTCCGAGGAACGAAATAAAGAATACGGCGGAGACGGCGGCCGCAACAGAAGAAACAAACAAGCCAAACCTTCGGACCGTATAATAGAGAAAAACAAACTGTCTTTTGACGTAAAAATCTGAGGAAGAAATGACAATATTCGAGATCGTTCTGCTGGCAGCCGGACTGTTGATCTTTATCATCAGTTTTTTTCTGCCGGAAGGAAAAAAAGATAACAGCGATGGCTTATCCGAACAGCTGGGTTCCGAAGAGATAAGATCACTTATTGACGAAGAACTGGCCAATTCCAGAAGCAGGCTCGACGAGATGACCGATGAGACCATAGAGTATTCGATGGAAAAAGCCGAACGCACGCTGGAGCGCATAACCAATGAAAAGATAATGGCTATCGGCGACTATTCCGATGCCGTAATGTCAGGCATAAGCAATTCCCACCAGGAAAACATGTTTCTTCATGAAATGCTCGGCCGTAACAAAGATGAACTTACCGAGCTGTTAAATCATGCTGATCAGACCGCGCGTGATGCGCAGGTATTATCAAATAATGCCTATGATCTGGCTTCTGCCGCAAAGCAGATGGCCGAGGACGCATATGAGCAGGCCCACGCAGCCGGTGACCGCGCTGTCTTTGCTGAAGAAAAAATGATTGATGCAAAGAAGGCAATAAATGATGATATAGAGCCTGTCGCTTTCGAGAATGATTCGATAGACGGCTTTTATGCCGAAGATACGGAAGAAGAGCCCGTTCCTCTTCCTGTAAAGAAACCGGCCGCAAGAAGAGGAAGGAAGACTGCTGCTTCCCGAAGCAAATTAAGCGGCCAGATGAGCATTCCCGAGGAATTCTTTCCGAAGGAAGACGGTGTAAATCTTAATTTTTCAGGCAGTGACAGCGCTGAAGAAAATAATAACGAAAAGATACTCAGCATGCATCGCATGGGACGTTCCAACATGGCGATAGCAAAGGAGCTGGGACTGGGACTGGGAGAAGTCAAACTGGTCATAGATCTTTTTGAAAACTCTTAAGTAAGGACGAGATCAGGAAATTGATATGAATCTAAAATTTTATCTCAGGGGACTCGGAATAGGGATGACGGTAACAGCTCTTATGCTGCATTTTGCTCCCGCCAAGACTCCCGAAATGAGCGACAAGGAAATAATCGCCAAAGCCAAAGAGCTCGGCATGACCGAGAAGGTCACACTTAAGGATATGTCTGACAAGGGCGGAGATCCCGAGATCATCGTGATCACGACACCTACTCCGAAACCGACCGCTACACCAACTGCAAAACCCACCGAAGCTCCTGAACCGACCGAGTCGGTTACGGCTACGCCTGTTCCAAAGTCCGAGGCAACATCAACGCCCACACCTGAAGTAACAGCAACTCCGACGCCGGAACCCACCAACACACCTACTCCAAAGGCAACCGCAACGCCTACAGATAAACCTACGGCTACACCGACACAGAAGCCGACGCCTACACCGGAGCCGACCTCCACGCCGACTCCCAAGCCCACGGCTACGTCTACACCAACACCGAAGCCCACGGCAACACCAACACCCAAGCCTACTGCAACACCGACGCCGGCGCCTACAGCTACGCCTACGCCCAAACCCACCGCGACACCGACTCCGGAACCTACAGCCACGCCTACGCCGAAGCCTACGGCAACACCGGCTCCGGATAACACTCCGGATGACGGCACTCCTAAATCCATTAATTCTTCAAGCGTAGAGATATCGGTAACTCCGGGCGACAGTTCATATACAGTAGCCAAAAGACTGGCCGAAGCAGGAGTAGTCCCTTCAGCAGCGGAGTTTGACGAATACCTGTGCAAAAACGGCTATGACAGAAAGATAGTAACGGGCATGCATACCATTCCCGCAGCATGTTCTTACAAAAAAATAGGTGAAATACTTTCAGGAAAAAAATAGCGAAATATACAGCTTTTGTAGCTAAATTTATGCTTGTAAATAACAGGTGTTTAGTTTATAATTTAAACATCTGAAATAAATATACAAACGGAGGTAAGCCATGATTCAATTGATCGTCGGAAAAGAAGGAAAGGGCAAGACAAAGGAAATGCTCGACAAGGTCAATAAGGAGATCACGCAGGCCAGCGGAAATATCGTTTATCTCGATAAAAATGCCAAGCATATGTATGAACTGAACAACAAAATCAGGCTCGTGGATGTTTCGGATTTTGATTTCAATTCAAGTGAAGAATTCTACGGTTTCATCTGCGGTATCATCTCACAGGATCACGATCTGGAGCAGCTTTATTTCGACAATTTCAAAAGAATAGGCTGTGTAGCCGATGACAAGATCGAAGAAGTTCTTACTAAATTTGAAAAACTCAGTGAGAAAACGGGCGTAGACTTCTGCTTCAGCATGGCTGTAACGGAAGCTGAAGTACCCGCATCCTTCAAGGAGAAGATCATCGTTTCCCTTTGATACGGGACGGCAGCTTAAGCAATGAAAAGTGAAGGTAGCACAACAGGAACAATAAGTTCAAAATGGCGTAATGTATTTGTCATTCTTTTGCTCATCATGTTGTGCTATCTTATTTTTTTGCTCTACAGAGTAGTTACAAGAAGAGATGTTTCTTCATATCAGGTAATATCAGGCTCCCTGGCACTCAACAATTCCTACAGAGGCATAGTGCTCAGGCATGAGGATGTTTATACTTCAGCCAGCAGCGGTTATATCACATATTTTGCAAGAGAAGGCGAGCATGTCGGGGTCGGTGATCTGGTATTTGCGGTAGATCAGACCGGCGACAGCCTTAAAAGCCGTGAGGAAAAAGCCGGCGAAAATATGCTCAGCGATTCGGAATTATCCGGACTCAGAACTCAGATAGCAAATTTTGCCACAGGCTTTAAGCCTTCTGTATTCTATGACAGCTACGATTTTTCTTATGATATCAACGGCTCGCTTTTAAAACTTGCCAACCAGAATGTCTTAAATGTACTCTCGGGTATCAACGGTGCTTACGCATCGGATCTGGTAGGTCTGATATATGCCAACCGCCCCGGTTATATCGTATATTCCACCGACGGATACGAGACACTGACTGATGAAGCCTTAAGTGATGAAAGTTTTGTTGAAGATACATATGAAAAGACACAGTTAAGCGCAGATGCACTGCTGGATGCAGGTTCACCGGTGTTTAAGCTTATCACCGACGAAGACTGGGAGATAGTGGTACCGATGGAGTGCAAAAGAGCAGAGGAACTGATCGGCGGCGGCAATATAAAAATACGCATACTTAAGACCCAGCAGGATATTTTTGCAACGCCGGAAGTGATCAGTCACGACAATGAAACAAGCTACGTAGCGCTGCATTTCAATAATTCGGTAGTTAATTATTATTCGGATCGCTTTCTGGATATAGAGTTTTCGGATTCGAACGAAAAAGGCCTGAAAATACCGCTGTCATCCATCGTACATAAGCAGTTCTACCTGGTACCAAAGGAATATGCAGTGGACAAGGGCGAGGACAATACTTATATATTCTTAAGAAAGACTTTTCTCGAAGACGGCACCGTATCTTCGGAAAGGATGAATATTGAAGTATATTCCGAGGATGATGAAGATTATTATGTTGATGATACACAGTTAAGGATAGGCGATTATCTGCTGAGAAACGGAGATCTGCAGGAGTATCCGGTAAGCCGCAAAGGCGAACTGACAGGGGTTTACAATATTAATAAAGGTTATGCTGATTTCAGGCAGATAGCCATATTGTATCAGAACGACGAATATGCCATAGTTAAGTCAAATACTGTATATGGTTTGAACGAATATGACTTTATAGCACTGGATGCTTCAACGCTCACGGATGATGCATTTGTGTTTGAATGAGTATGATGCACGTTCTAAATGCTATGTACGAACTTTGATTGAAAGACATGATTTGAGGCGTATAGTGTCCACAAGGTCAAATGGGCATACGATCGAAGATCGTATGTCTATGTTGCTTGCCCATTTGACCGTTCATAGTTACATCAAAGCCGCTTGAACCCATTTGACCCGGCAAAACTATTTTGCCAACTTCTTCAATAGGAGGTAAATAATGGAATTACAATTACCCGGTGCCACCGAACAGCAGCTTCGTGAATTTGTCAGCATACAGCAGCAGGCAAGACTGCTTATTAAGGATCCTGAGCGGAAATATACCGATCAGTTTAAATCTTTCATAAGGGTCGTCATTTACGGCGCAATTCTTTTGTTAATCCAGTTTGTGCTTATACAATCCGATAAATATACGGGATTTATGTATGTACTTATAGGATGTACGCTGTTGATGACTATTCTTGGAGTTCTGAGCATATTTGCAATGAAAAAACGTCTGAAATATATGCTGGAGCATTCGGGACCGTGCACCGTGCGTTTTTCGCCTGAAGAAATGGAAGATGTATTGTTTTCAGGCGATAAGGTCACCGTACAGTGGTCAAATTTCGGTTTTGTCAGGATTTTTAAGGAAATGATCGTATTTTTTCCTAAATCCATTGAAGGCGTCATCATAGGTATAGATGCTCAATATGCACCGATGATACTTGATTATCTGCGCGAAAACAATATCAACATACGCATTGTAGCCGGAGAAAAGAAATGATAAGCGAAAACCTTAAGGAAATCAACAAAAATATCGAAAAAGCCTGCAAAAACAGCGGTCGTAGCACAGATTCCGTGCATCTGATAGCCGTCAGCAAGACCAAACCCGTAGAAATGCTCAAAGAAGCCTATGATCTGGGCTGCCGCATATTCGGTGAAAACCGTGTCCAGGAACTTACCGAAAAAATGCCTGTATTGCCGGCAGATATCAAATGGCATATGATCGGCCATCTCCAGACCAATAAGATAAAATATATCATAGGTAAAGTCGATCTGATCCACAGCGTTGATACCTTGCATCTCGCTGAGGCTATTGACAAAGAAGCCGGAAAAAATAATTGTATACAGGATGTTCTTATAGAGATCAATGTTGCCGGTGAAGATTCCAAATTCGGTACGGCTGACATGGATATCAACAAACAGCTCATCAAGGATGTCTCAGCTCTTAAAAATCTTAATCTCAAAGGCCTGATGACCGTGGCTCCGTATACGGACGATCCCGAGGATAACAGACAGTATTTTAAAGCATTAAAAAAGCTCGCTGATGACATGCGTGAATATTTTGTCTCGGATCCGGTGTTATCCATGGGCATGACCGGCGATTACATGGTTGCCATTGAGGAAGGCGCAACTTATGTACGTGTCGGCACGGGATTATTCGGAGAAAGAAATTATAATGTATAATCCCCGCATCTTTTACGAATCAGTTGGGGGCTGTAAAACAGCCCCTAACTATTCGTAAAAGATGCCTTTTGCGAATAGTTGGATATAGGGGTGAGCCCCCTCTTTAATCCTTTTTTATCTACATTTGACCGCTTTTTGCAATTGCATTGACATAGTTTTCAAATAAAAGTAAAATCAAATTATCAAATCTAGGAGGTATTTATCATGGCATGTTTTTTGGTACCTACAACTGAAGCAGTCATTACTACAGCAATTCGTAAAGGAATAGAGATCAAGACCGGCAACAAAGTTGAAAAAACCGTAGAAAGCGGCAAATTACCTTTCACAAAGAAAATTAAATGGCTCGAGAATATGCTCTGGGGCGGCTCTGCATTGCTCGCATTTGAGCATGTATGGCACGGCGAGGTAGTTCCTTTCTTCCCGTTCTTAACGGCTGCAGGTGATCCTGAATCTTTCGCCGAAATGCTTGGTGAAATGTCCACTGTCGGCGTATCCATGGCCGTACTCGTAACTCTTGTCTGGGGCGGTATGGTAGGCATTTCTTCCGTACTTGAGAATTCCAAAAAAATCGACAAGGAGGCTACAAAGGCATGACACTTCTTATAACCGTATTCGCTGCTATACTCGTAAGCATTAAATGGTATAAAGATGATATGGCAAGAAAACTTGAATTCGGTTTCCTTGCGCTTATGCTCTGGGGCGCATCTCTTATGTGGCTCTGTGACGCTGTTACCGAGTATCTTGAGCTGGGCGCCGAGTACTTCACCCCTGCTTTTGAGGATATGATAAATGACAGCTTCCTCGGACTCTCGGTTGTTGCACTCGCATTTATCATCTGGTTTGTGCGTCTCCTTATCAAAGATCCGATGAAAAGGATCCGTAAAGCATGATGCAGGATTCTGATATAAAAAATATAGAAAAAGCGCTCACCGAGCTTATCAGGACCGCCGGGAAACTGGCGGTCGCTTTTTCAGGCGGTGTCGATTCCTCCTATCTTCTGTATAAAGCTCATGAAGTCCTCGGTGATGATTCCATTGCCGTAACCGTTAAGTCTCAGGTACTGACCGATGAGGAATTCAGCGAAACCGTGGAATTTTGCCGTAAACTCGGAGCCAAACAGATAATTATAGATTTCGACGTCTTTACTACTCCCCTCTTCGCTTCCAATCCGCCGGACCGTTGCTATCACTGCAAAAGAAATATCTTTGAGAACATTATTAAAGCGGCACCGGGATATGTTATCGCAGATGGAAGCAACACAGATGATACCGGTGATTACAGACCCGGCATGAGAGCCATAAAGGAACTGAATATAATGAGTCCTCTTATGGAAGCCGGTCTTTCCAAAAATGATATACGCCTGCTGTCCAAAGAAGCCGGCCTTTCAAGCTGGGATCACCCCTCTGCAGCCTGCCTTGCTTCTCGCTTTGCTTACGGCGAAAAGATCACGGCAGACGGCTTATCACAGGTAGCAGCTGCCGAGAAGTATATTAAGTCACTCGGCTTTAAGGGCATACGTGTCCGTGTACACGGTAATATAGCCCGCATTGAAGCTTTATCCGAAGACATCACCCTGCTTTCCGCCGAAAATACAAGAAAAGCTATCTCAGCCGAATTTAAGAAACTCGGTTTTAAATATGTTACACTGGATCTGGACGGTTATCGCACAGGCAGTATGAATGAGGTTTTGAAATGAATGATACCGGAAATATATTAGAGAAATTATCACAGGGGCTCATAAGCGTGGATGAAGCCGAAAAAGCCTTAAGAATGAAACCCTTTGTGGATCTGGGTTTTGCCAAGCCCGATCTTCATCGCGGCTTACGTCAGGGCATACCCGAAGTCATCTTCGGTCAGGGCAAAACAGCCGAACAGATCGATGCCATCACAAAAAGCCTTCTTGATGCCGGTCAGAAGACCGTTATCATCACCAGACTTGACAGTGACAAAGCCGCCCTGCTTAATACTCCGGTAAAATATTATAAGGATGCCCGCATCGCTGCAGCCGGCCTCATTCCCGAAGCAGATTGCAGCGGCACTATAGTTGTGGCAACCGGCGGCACCTCCGATCTACCCGTTGCCGAAGAAGCCGCTGTTACCGCAGAACTTCTCGGAAATAAAGTCACCCGTCTGTATGATGTGGGAGTTGCCGGTATCCACCGTCTTTTAGCCCATACCGAAGAACTCATGAATGCAGGCGTTGTTATCGCCATTGCCGGCATGGAAGGCGCTCTTGCCAGCGTTATCGGAGGTCTTGTGGACTGTCCGGTGATCGCTGTCCCTACAAGCGTAGGCTACGGCGCTTCTTTTGAAGGCTTATCCGCACTTTTAAGCATGCTTAATTCCTGCGCCAGCGGCGTGACAGTGGTAAATATTGACAATGGTTTCGGTGCCGGCTATTCTGCCAGCATGATCAATCACAAAGGAGAATAACGCTTATGAAAACACTCTACTTTGAATGCAATATGGGGGCTGCCGGAGATATGCTGACCGCAGCTCTTTTGGAATTGCTGCCTGATCCCGATGATTTTGTCAGCCGCTTCAATGCCCTGGGTATCAAAAGTGTCAATATGAAGCGTGAGAAAGCCGTAAAATGCGGTATCACAGGCACTCATGTCTCAATGCTTATCGACGGCGTTGAAGAAACATCCCATGACCATCATGAACACGAACATGAAGGCGATCGCGAACATGACCATGATCATGATCACGAACATCACCATGACCATCACCATGCCCACGAACACGACCACCATGATCATGACCACGTTCACGAACATCACCACCACTCTTCCCTCCACGATATTGAACATATCGTAGACAGACTGAAACTCTCATCCAAGGTAAAAGACGATATCCTGGCTGTTTACGAGCTGATTGCTCAGGCGGAATCCCATGTTCACGGCATGCCCGTTACGGATATACATTTTCATGAAGTCGGAACCATGGATGCCATAGCCGATGTGACTGCTTTCTGTATGCTTATAAACGAGCTGGCTCCCGACCGGATAATAGCATCTCCGATACATACAGGCTCAGGCCACGTGCACTGTGCTCACGGCATATTGCCTGTTCCCGCTCCTGCTACCGAATATCTGCTTCAGGGCATCCCCTCCTATTCCACGGCGACCAAAGGAGAACTCTGCACGCCTACAGGCGCAGCCCTGCTTAAACACTTTGCCTCCTCTTTCGGCCCCAGACCTGTAATGAACATCGATAAGACCGGCTACGGCTGCGGTAAGAAAGACTTTGAGAAAGCCAATATCGTTCGCGCCTTTCTCGGAAGCGAAGATGACCGCACAGATATGATAGTCGAACTTGAATGCAATATAGATGACATGACCGGCGAAGAAATAGGCTTTGCCTGTGAAGAACTCTTAAATGCAGGTGCCAGGGATGTATTCACCATTCCGGTACAGATGAAGAAAAACCGCCCGGGCATACTCTTATGCGTTATAACTACCGAAGCAGAAAAAGAGACTTTACGCGATCTGATCTTCAAACACACTACTACCATAGGAATACGTGAAAGTATCAAGAGCCGCTATGTTCTTGAACGTGAAAGTCTTACAATGCACGGCTCTCTCGGCGATTACGAAGTAAAGAAATGCCACGGCTACAACGTGCGCCGCAGCAAAGCGGAATATGAGTCAAAAGCTGCCATAGCAAGGGAAAACGGTATTTCTATCCTCGATCTGCGGAAGCTATGAGGTCTTTAAGATATGAGGGAAGTTCCGAATCAAAGAACATTTCCTCCTGGGTGGAAGGATGAATAAAACCTATAGTCTTGGCGTGCAGGCACTGTCCCTGTACGCCTTTTATTTTGGGGCCTCCATATATCTCATCACCCATAAGCGGATGCCCTATATGCTTCATATGCACTCTTATCTGGTGAGTGCGCCCTGTCTCAAGCTCGCAGGAAATATAGGCAAAATTCTTAAACTGCTCTATCACTTTGTAATGAGTGACCGCTTCTTTCCCTCCCGTAACCACGCTCATCAGTTTACGGTCGTTTTTATCGCGTCCTATCGGTGCATCAATCACGCCGGAAGCTTCTTTGAAAACGCCTTTTGCCAGCGCATGGTAAATACGCCTGCAGCTGTGTTCCCGCAGTTGCTCAGCTATTGAAGCATGGCTCTTATCATTTTTACACACTATGAGAAGTCCCGTGGTATCACGGTCGATACGATGTACGATCCCGGGTCTTAATACTCCGTTTATCCCGGACAGATCATGACAGTGATACATCAGCGCATTTACAAGGGTGCCGCTGTAATGGCCGGGTGCCGGATGCACCACCATTCCCTTAGGCTTGTTCACTACCAGAAGATCAGCGTCTTCATAAACTATATCAAGCGGTATGTCTTCAGGCTCTATAGCCGGCAATTCTGATTCCGGCACATCTATGACCAGCTCATCACCGCTTTCAACAAGGCTTGAGGGCTTGAGGGCAGCAGCATTTAAGAGAGCCCTTCCCTCTTTTATCAGTTTCTGCAGATAGCTCCGCGACTTGCCTTCTATCAGAAGACTGAGATATTTATCGGCTCTTAAGCCTTCATATTCTTCGGAAACAACAAATCTTTCAGTCATGCCTCTTCGGACTCGTCAGTTTTCTTCTTTTTCAGACTGAGGAAATCCAATTCCTCATCCTTATAGATGAACAGTATCATTATCACCAGCCAGAACGTTGCTATCACGATATACATATCTGCAACATTGAATATGGGGAAATTGATCAGCACCACATAGATAAAATCCGTTACGCTTCCGTTCATGGCTCTGTCTATTGTATTGCCGATCGCCCCTGCCGCTATCATCATAAGCGCTGTATTAAGTCTTATATATTTCTTCTCCGGAGGGATCCTGATAATGACAAAGGCAAGAATGCAGGCCACTACGACAGCCATGATTATAAAGAGCACTCTCTGGCCCTGCAGAATGCCCCATGCTGCCCCTCTGTTCTCATAATGGTATATCTGCAGCACCTTATCTATTACATTGAAATACGAGTGCAATTCAAGCTTTATACGTATCACATGCTTAGTGAGCTGATCCGCTGCAAGAAGGACAACAAACAGGAGCAGATCAACAGCCAGCATTTTCCTGCTGTTCTTCATCACTCGCCGTCCTCCGTATACAGTATCTCATTAAGCCCTGCCTTCAGTTCCTCATCACTGACGCTCTTGTCCAGGACTGCCTTACCCACTTTCTTAAGGAGCACGAACTTTATGCCATCGCTCTCAGCCTTTTTATCAGACTTTGTCAGCTTTATCACTTCATCAACATCAATATCTTCTACCGATATGGGAAGATTGAAAGGAACGAACATATCCCTTATCTCATAATACTCATCCATGGACAGCTTATCACGTTTCCATGAGATAAATGCAGCCGCCACACTGCCGAGGGCCACACATTCGCCGTGCAGCAGTGTAAAACCTTTATACTTCTCTATAGCATGTCCGAGAGTATGTCCGAAATTGAGCAATGCCCTGTCGCCCTGCTCCAGGGGATCACGTTCCACTATGCGCTGTTTGCAGGCGCAGCAGTGTTCCACCATTTCCTCAAGCGTATCCGCATCCTTGTCATGGATCTCATACATTTTGCCAAGCAGCCATTCATAGAAAGAGCCGTCCATTATCAGACCGTATTTCATGACTTCTGCCATCCCTGCATAATACTGCCTCTGGTCAAGGGTATTAAGTACAGAAATATTGATATACACAAGGGCCGGCATTTTGAAGGCCCCTACCATGTTTTTATATCCGTTAAGGTCTACGCCTGTTTTGCCGCCAACCGATGAATCCACCTGCGCCAAGAGGCTCGTGGGTATCTGTACAACAGCTATGCCTCTCATATATATAGCCGCCGCAAAACCGGCCACATCGCCGACTACACCGCCGCCAAGAGCGATCACCACATCTTTGCGGTTAAAACGCTTTTCTATCATATCCGTGATTATTGCGGTCACGGTGTCCATGTTCTTGCTGTTTTCGCCGGCCTTGAAAGCATGTACATATACTTCGGCAGAAAGGCCGCTTACAGCCTCCTTTATCTTATCCGCATATATAGGCGACACGATATCGTCTGTAACGATCATGAACTTCCTGTCTTTAAATCCCAGCTTCTCCAGTTCTTCGGAAAGCTTATCAAAATCCCTCTCTATGACTATGTCATATGCCGGCTTCTTATTCACACTCACATTCAAAACACTGCTCATTCTTCATTCCTCCAACCCATATATCCTAACATAATATTCATATAAAAACAACTAAAGAGGCCGACAGCAGGATCTGTCGACCTCCCCAGCATAAAAGGAGCAAAATGAAGCTGATTAACCCATAAAATTCTCCATAAACGCACCGGAAATATTAACATTTTCCGGAGTGATAATATATATACCCATTGCAGTATTCTGCTGTGAGCTGAACATCTTTCCGAAAGAACCGTTCAGCGCATATACGGTACCACATGCAAAGTCGAATACTCTTCTTGCAAGATCTTCGCTGCACTTTGTGGTATTAAGTATAACGGAATGACCGTCCAGTAACAGATCGGTGATCTGCCTTGCTTCATCAATAGACTGAGGCTGAAGAGCAACCATCTCATGATCGGGAGTATGCTCATCACTAGCCTGATTCTTCTTAGTAAATGCTGCGATCTTGGGCAGGCCTTTCTTCTTGGCAGGCTTCTCCTCTACATATTCATCTTCCTCATCATAGTAATCTTCGTCGTCATAATAGTCCTGACCGCCTCCGAATTTGCTGCTGATAGCCGCTGCCAGATTATTCCATGCCATTTTTCATTTCCCTCCTCGTAATTGTTATAAAAATGAGTTTTGTCTAAAGAAGACTTAACACTAACTCGTTGTTTACCATTATGTAACAACTTTACGATTATGTCAACAACTTTTTCAAAAAAAATTCAAAAAATCCATATTTTATCTGCATTTGAGCCTCGTTTACATAAAATCCCGCACAAATCTTATGTCAAATACTTATGTAAAACAGTTATGTAAACCTTTACCCTTTTCTTCGTTTTTCATCCGGATTTAAGACAAAATGATCCCCCGGATCACTTATTCCTATGATCCGGGGGTCATGATAATGATTATTCTGTTACAAACTTTATGCGACTATTACTTGGTGATATCAACAGCCTTCCTGCTACCCTTGAAGTTCTGTCCCGCAAGAGCCGTTACCTCGGCTTTCTTTCCTGCCGCATTCGTAACCTTAATGGTAAAGCTCTTGGCTGCCTTCTTAGCGCTGAAGGTATAAGTCTTGGCCTTCTTGAGCCCGGGTACCTTTACCTTTATCTTAAGGCTCTTAAGCTTCTTAATGCTTCCGTCCTCTTTAAGCTGGAGTTCTCCGTTCTTAAATGCCGCTTTCAGCACCACGCTTTCCACTGTCTTGCTGTCGCTGAGGTTCACGGGAACTATGTCAAACTTATAAGGATTATCCTTAAACTTCTGGTTGAGCTCTTTGATCATGCTCTGCAGAGCTTTCTTGTTATCGCCCTTTATTTTAGCTTTCTTGGCCACCTTAGCATTTAGCTTAAGTTTTACATAGAAGCTTCCCTTGGTGTTGACATTCTTATCCTTGCTTATCACATAAGTGGTGCTTATAAGTTTTTTGAAGTCCACATCTTTGTTTAAATCCTTGATCGCTTTATCCAGTCCCGAAATATTGACTTTAGCGATCTCGCCATCACTTACAAGCACTGCCAGCTGTGCCTTGGTTATCTTTTTGCCTGTCCAGTTCACTGCCGCAGGATAAGTAATATCGACCTTTACGGTGACATCAGCATCATTGATCTTAGTGGTCTTGTTTTCCGAAACTTTTATCGGCTTAGCTGTGTCAGGCTGTACATCATCCTGATTATTCAGTTCCTCATCTTCAGGCGTAATGTCTTGCGGCTTCTTAACGGTCACTTCACAGCTTGCCTCATGTTTACCGTCCTGTGAAACAGCCTTGATCACAGCCTTTCCTTCTTTGAGGCCGGTTACTTTACCGTTTGCTACTCTTGCTATCGTATCATCCGATGAAGACCAGCTGACTGTCTTATTCGATGCATTTTCAGGCGCGTATGTAACTTTAAGGGTAATATTTCCACCTATGGCTACTACCGCAGAAGTTCTGTCTAACTTTATGCCTGTTAATGATACACCTCCGACTATGACATGGCAGCTTGCTTTCAGACCGCCATCCACGGCCGTCGCTGTAATGTCCGCTTCGCCCACTCCGACAGCAGTCACATTTCCATATTCGCTGACTGTGGCCACGTTCTCATTACTGCTTGACCAGGTAACATCCTGATTGCTGGCATATCTCGGTTCTATAGTGTAATATAACCATTTCTTTTGACCGGCCTGAAGGTTAATGCTCTCGTATTCCAGACTGATGCTCTTTATCGGATTGTATATCTTCGTGTTAAAGTGGAATACAAAAACATCCATCCCATTATCATCAGGCGAATTAAGTACTCCGCTAAATTCAATGTAATCCCAGTCCTCTCTGTCCCCGACATAATATATATCTTTAAGACAAAGAGGAAACGCTGTCCAATCTAATTTTCTCATATAGCCGGGAATTGTAATGCTCGTCATAGCAGTTCCGCTAAACACACAATATTTTAATTCTTCCAATTCGTAAGGAAGACGTACATCGGCAAGTTTACTGCAGTATTCAAACGCGCTTTCACCAATATTTTTTAATTCGTTTGGCAGGACAATGCTTTCTATACCTGTGCAATATCTAAAAGCGGATTTTTCTATCTTATACAGGCCCTCAGGCAGTATGATTTCAGTCAGGCCTTCACAGCGGCCAAATGCTAAATATTCAATAGTGTTAACACTTTCCGGTACTGTAAAGCTTCCTTTTTTGCCGCCCGGGCAGGCAAGCAGTTTAGTTTTGTCCTTATTATATAGTACGCCATCTACTGTCAGATAAGTGGCATTTTCATCAGCCACAATAATATCTGTCAGGCTTTCACAGTAATAAAAAGCAGCTTCACCGATAGTTTTAACCCCTGCCGGTATAGTTATCTTTGTCAGCAGCTTGCATGCATGAAAAGCCTCCTTATCAATATCCGTTACACTATCGGGAACCACATAGTTTCCGGATATAGTTGCCGGAACCTTTATAAGCTTTGTTTTACTTCTGTTATATAATACACCGTCTATTGAAGTAAAATACTGATTTGCAGGATCAACATTAATAGCTGTCAGGCTGTCACACCATTGAAAAGCAGACGAGCCGATTGTTTTTACCTTGCTTGGTATATCAATGCTTTTTAATTTGCTGCAACTCTGGAAAGCCTGGCTTCCTATACCTGTCAGGCTGAGGGGCAGCTCTATTTCTTCCATATTTACACATTCACTGAATAATAAAAGTGATATACTGGTTACTCCCTCTTCTATCACTGCCTTCTTAACATCTTCAGCTTTCCAGCGATGTTCCATGGAAGTTTTGAAATAACTCACATTGCCCTTGCCACTGATCACCAAAAGACCATCATCATAAAGAACCCATTCTCCGTCACTTCCTCTGTCATCCATTCCCCATATGCTCATATCTTTCATGCAATGAAGCACAACGCCTTCGGGCAAGTTATATCCCATAGCATCCCATTGTTCTCTGGTTCCCTTGTAAAAGATTTCCTTCAAGTTTTCAGGGAATACATACGATCCCAAAGCTGTCACTGATGCAGGAATAATAATACTCTCTAAGAAGTCGCAGCTGGTAAACGCATTATCCCCTATGCTTTTTACACTTTCAGGAATAATTACATCAGTCAGACTGATGCATCCTTCAAACGCTGAAACGCCAATCCCTGTTATACAGTTTCCTATAACAATCTTTTTTATTTTAGGTAATTGGGTCCACCATGGCCTATTACTGATTATCCCGTTTCCGCTTACATTCAGCAGGCCGTTACTGTATAAGGTCCAATCCCCGCTATAATTCCAGGTTCCTTCTTTTAAAATATAATGGATGACATCCTCGGGCAGATCATATCCCAGGCTCTCCCATTGTTCTTTAGTTCCGTCAAAGAATACATCAGTCAGTTTATCGCAATACTTGAACGCATCCTTTCCGATACTTGTTACAGTAGAAGGGATCGTGATACTTTCAAGATTTGAGCAACCGTAAAATGCATTTTCCCCAATGCTTGTTATATTTTCTGAGATCGTAACATTGATCAGATTATCACAATCATAATATGTATAATCTTCTATGCTTGTTACCTTGGGAAGTACAGGAACTTCCCAGATTTTGCATTTATAAAAAGCATATTTCCCGATACTTTCTACACTGTCAGGTATAGAAATTTCTTCTAATCTGATACAATCACTAAAAGCATAATCACCTATACTGGTAACTTTACTTGGTATTATTATACTTTTTAATTTACTGTCACCACTGAAAGCGCCATAATCTATGATGGTCACGCTTTCGGGTATAGTAATGCTGGTCACATTATTAAGATTATCGAGAGAATCCTTACCAATCTTCGTAATTCCGTCTTCTATTACTATTTTATTAACATTGTTAAAAAAATTCGTTGTGTTGAATGCATCTGTGATTTCCCCTGTACCGCTTATGGTGAGCGTACCGTCAGCCAGCGTCCAGGTCGCATTATCCCCGCAGCTTCCGCTTGTCTCGGCCCGTACCTCCATAGTCATGTCAGGAACCGGGAATGCTCCCAGCACCATAGATAGCGTCAATACTAATGACAATACCATCTTTCTTAATCTTTCCATCTTGATCGCCTCCTCAGGAATCAATAAAAATTTTCAGCTATATATTAGCACAGACAGTGATACTTTTCCACTTATTAGTATATAAAAAACCGCCCCGGTCAAAACCCGGGGCGGCCGCCTTTAACAGCTCTTATTACTTAACTTTTACCTTGATCTTACTGTATTCTTTTCCTGCTACATAGAGATGAGCGACGGTTGAGCCCTTAGCCGTACCCTTGAACACTATCTCACCCTTAACAGGATCGATCTCTGCCTCGGCAAAGTCTGCATTCTCAAGTATTACGCTGTATTCACCGAGCGCTGCATTGAAATTCTTGATCTTAACATTTGCAGTGCTGCCTGCCTTTACCTTAACTGACTTCTTGGCTGCCTCAGGCATTGTTACCGTGTAGGTCTTCTTTACGGTTGTCTTGCCGAAGGTAGCTGAGATCTTGACTTTACCGTTCTTAAGTACAGTCATTTCTCCGGTCTTGGGATCCACGCTGATGATCTTCTTATTGGAGCTCTTAAACTTCGTGCTCTCAGCCATTCTGGATCCGGTGATCAGTTCTTTGACATTAAGCTTCTCGCCTATGGTATCAAAGCTTCTGTCTGCCAGGCCTACGTTCTCTACACGTACTACATAGGCTTTCTCTGTGCCATCCTTTAATACAGCCTTTACTGTAACGGTACCCTTTGCCTTACCCTTTACTGTACAGGACTTTGCTGATTTCTTGGCGCTGATGATATCCTTATAACCATCCTGGAACTCCCAGCTCTTAACCTTTGCTCCGGGCTTAAGGACTACAGAGCCCTTAACGATAATGGTATCCGTAGGATAAGCGCTGACTGCAAGTTCTATGGAAGCGGCAGCCTTTTCATTGGAAGCGCTCTTAACCGTGATTGTTGCCTTTCCCTGACCTACTGCCACTACGGTACCTGCAGTAACCGTAGCTACCTTTTCATTGCTGCTGGTCCATACCAGGCTCTTATCTGTAGCGGTTGCAGGCGCTACCGTAGCGCTGAGTGTTATTGTATCGCCTGCGATCAGTTCGCCTATTTCCGCCTTATCCAGTGTTACTGCGGTAACAGGAACATCCCACTTAGCGTAAAGTATGGTCTTTCCTCTTACTATATCCGCATCGAAATCCCATGCTTCTGTGCAAGCAGCATCCTTATACCAGCCTGCAAATGAGAAGCCTTCCTTTGTAGGATCTGCAGGTTTCACGAGCTTCTGTCCCAGAAGTCGCTTCTGTACTGCTACAGCGGATCCGCCGTTAGTCTCGAAGGTTACGCTGATCTCATTTGAAAGAGCCGCATCCTTGGAACCTATTACATAGGTTGAGCAGTGGGTGATATTGTAAGTAGCAACACCACCGGCAACATTTACCTTTCCGCCTGTAGGTTCAAGCTTGTTGCTTGCTTCATTAAAGTAGTACAGATCATATACGCCGTCTTTGATAAGGTCGCTGACGAAGCCTATCTCTGCAGTTCCCGGAAGCACACCGCTGTTTGTGAAAGTCATGGGCAGATAAGCTTTGAAGCCATCAGCTGCTGCGAGCGCTCCGGCTCCCGATTCGGGATTCAGAGCTATCGCATAATCTGAAATAGTCTTGGTCGGATCGTTGATCGCTGTTCCCACAAATCTCCAGGAATATGAAAGATCACCTATAAGATCCATGAATTCAAAGCCTATGACCTTATCCTTATCCTTTATAGTTTCATAAATAGTCTTCTGGTCATCAGCATCAACTTTTGTAGTCTCAGTGGCATCCGTTACCAGTCTGAATTCCTTAAGGGCATCATTGTCGAGATAAGTGATCAGGTCTTTACTGTCGCAGCTCTCCAGACTGTTACCGCTGATAACGCTCTTGCTTACAGTGAATTCAAAGGAAGCAGTATAACCACCATCCTTGGAGATAGCGATTACCTTGGTCTTGCCAACCTTTATACCTTTGATCGCCAGCTTATTCGCATCAGTGCTTACTACTCTGGCAATTTCAGGATTAACTACACGCCATACCACATCCTTATTGCTTGCGTTTGCAGGCTCTATCGAAGGCACGAAATTCCTTGTTCTGCCCAGAGGCACCGTAAGGTCTCCGCCCAGATCAATGCTTGTTACCGGCACGAAGTTGGGATCGATATAATGTCTTTCTGCCGCTTCTACTATTTCATAGGAGAACCTGTCCATTCCTCTGGCAAAGTCATCATTCAGATTAAGAAGCGTTCCGCCGGTCCTGCTTGCCAAATCTGCGTAAGTCTTATATTCATTTTTGCCAGTTATTGCAGTTACGGCAATACCCTTCTTTTCCAGCATATCAATAAGCTCAGCCATATCCGTAAGGCCGTGTATGTTGTCATTCTTATAATCTGCATCGGTTATAAGGAAAGCAAACTTAGCTGCTGCTGAGTTGAAGTTATAAATATCATCAAATACAAGATTTCCCAGAGCATCTACAGCACATTCGGGAGTATCTCCGCCGTCATCTGCTTTAAGGTTTTTCTGAATAACTTCTTTCAGATCTTCGGCTTCGCTGTTATCAAACCATACACTGTCATCTTTATTCCTGAATACTATGGTCGGATCCGCGCCATTTGTCTCTGTAATATCCTCGTATGCGATCAGCGACATACGGAGATTTGCATGTGTTGCAGTTATCCTGTCAACAAACTTCAAAAGATTATCACGGACGCCGTCGATAGCATCCTGCATTGACCCTGTTACATCAACTACAAATACCAGGTTGATAGTCTTGCCTGTTAAATCAAATTTATCAAGAGATAAAGTTGCCAGCTCGGGAATCTTTCTTGTGACAGTAACCTTGTATCTGCCGCCTTTTCCGACACATGTACAATTCAGAGCCACCTTTTCCCCTGATTTCATGTAATAAGCCTTAAAAAAGTTCTTTCCGTCATAACTGTCATCATCAGCTTTGGAAGTATTATGATATCTTAAAGTTAATTTCGGATCTATATCTCCACAGTCAGATGAATAGAAATAATATAAACCTGCATCGATTGCTGTAAAGGTAAAGTTTTCACTTGAATATACCTCCACAGGCACATCTTCCGTCAGAGCATCGGCATAAGTATAATAATCATCAAGATAGTTACCCATCGTTACAGTTGCCATACACTCCATGCCCTTATAACTGAAAGTCGCATTATATTCTTGCCCGATGATATTCCACTCGGAAAAATCAGTTTTATCAAGGGATACTTCTTCCAATACACTGGAGCTCATAGCGACACCGGTGGCACCGCCCTGATATACATAACGGAAATCTAAAGTATCATTAAAATCTTCTGCAGTGAATACATAATACTCATCTGCTGTTCCTTTATTTACAAATTTGCCATAATGGTAGCCGTAGTTAACGGTCGCTTTAGTCTCGCCTTCCTTCAGGGTTGTCGTTATACCTGTTACCTTTCCGACCGACACATTAAGTAACAGTTCTTCTCCATATGCATCATAAGCATAAGACAGACCTGCTTCACCATAATTATATGCAAAATAATAGGTGCCCGGGTCTAATTCAAGAACACTTCCGTTGTATACTTCATCGAGATGCTTACCATTTACATCGAGCAGATTTGCATATACCGTATTGTAGTCGTTTTCTCCCTTGTATGCGCTGACAGCATACAAGCCCTTTGCGGGAACATCAAGTTTTATCAGTTTGTCATAGTAGAACGCATTTACATCAGTGACCGGATATGTCTGTACCTCACCTGTCACAACAGCATTTACTGCATTCTCAGATACTTTACTAAAAAGATCGACTTTGATTACTTTGATCTTTGTTCCCCTATATTCTTCTGTAGAATAATGCTGAACTTTGATAAAAATATCATCTTCTTCAGACAGTGATACAAGTTCGTATTTTTTTATCTTCAATTCAGACCTTTTGTTATTATCAGGTGTCTTGTATTTCGCACTTTCAGCAGCCTTTGCGCTATTACTGCTTATATCAACGGAATTATAGACATATGTAGTTTCCTCAACGTCATTACTTAGCAATACTGCATAATTACCGCTGATACCATTTACCCTGAAATACTTATTTGATGTTTCCGTCCAATCAATTTCGGTCCATTCCGCTCCTACTGTCAGTTCGGTTATTTCTACATCCTTGGGCAGAGTTATCTTTGTAACAGACCGCATTTCCTCTTCCTGAACACTGATATCTTCAGGTTCAGTTTCTTCTTCCTCACAGAATGCTTCTTCAGCATTAGCATTTTCCCGGACATTCTGCATCTGATCCTGCCCAGAATACTCATCCTGCTGTTGGTTCTGCTGCTGTTGCTGCCCCTGATCGATTACATCATCAGGCGCTGCCCATGCCACAGCAGGCATTGACTGGAAGACCATTGTAATGCTTAACAGCACCGTCAAAAGTCTTCTTCTCAGCTTGTTTGATAAGCTCATGACATTTCCCTCCTCTTATTGTTGTTTAGCCTTTGTGTAGTGCTTATTTCACACTCCACACACCATTAATATTGTACCTCAATTTGTACAGTTTTACAATATGCTTTTATAGTCAAAACGGTTCGTGATATCTCCGCACCGTTCGTGAAGCATTAAGCCCCTGCTAAATCGCTCCGCTGCTAAGCTCAATCTTCGCAGCAAAAGCATCAGCCTGTTCGAAACCGTTTTTGCTTCGCAAAAAGTTTCTCTCATGCTGATTTCTGCTCGATCTTGCTAAGCGCTACGCTAAGTCGCAGTGGCTTTAATGCTTCCCGCCCGGTGCTGTTCATCAATTGATTCTGGTAATAAAAAAATTATAGTGAATTATGAAAAATGACTGTAATTCGGCATAAGATCATGGAAATTACAGGTACAGCTTTCTTCTGATCAATTATGCGGAGCTGCAAGTATAGACATAAAAGAGTTTTTATAAATGAGATAACAGCTGGCCAATACTGCAAATAAACAAAAAAACAGCCGGTCCGAAGACCGGCTGAATACTAATCTTAAATTGTATTAGGTTGTAGGAACCTGAATTGTATATACCTTCAATCCGGTTGTAGCCGGTGCAGTATCAATCCAATCAGTACCGTCAAAATATACTGTTCCTGTTGCATCAGTATACTCTACATATGTAATTGTATAAGCATCGTGCTGTTCTTTTTTGGTCTTAGAATCATCATATTCTTTTGCACCAACCTTAAGGGTTGTCCATTTAAGAGAAGGCTTATCTGCTGTACTCTCAATATTTTCACAATGCTTCTTGTCCTCTATTGCAGTAGGCTTTGCTTCTTTGGAGCCATATATACTTGACATCTCAGCCTGAGCAGCTATCATAGCACTTCTTGCATTAAGTACGATCTGCTTATTTCTAGCATTGTCGATATATCCGAGCAGTGCCGGTACAAGGATAGCAGCCAGGATAGCAAGGATAACCAGTACCACGATGAGTTCTACGAGTGTGAAACCTTTGTTCTTCTTATTTTTCATTGATCATTTCCTCCTTGATTTTTGATCCCGGGCCCGCATTTGCTCCCCGGTTCTTTTCGTATCTGATAAATATATCGACACAATCTGATTATACTTTAGTACTAAATTAAATGCAATCCCCTATATTTTTTTATACACCCTGCACAAAACATCATTTTTTCTTCTTAACCATAGTCCTGTCGTCGACCAGGATATCGTTCTTACCACGCTTAGGTGCCTCTTCTTCCTTGTTGGTTATTGTCTTTTTCTTCCCCTTCTTCTCCTGCTTCGGATTTTCGGCATTCTCCTCAAGGATAAGGTTGTTGATATTGCTCTTATTCTTGGTGGCTGCCCTCTTGCCTACGCCGGGAAGATTTTCAAGGCGTTCCCTGCTTATCTTGTCGTCCTTGCCGCGCTCTCTATTGCCCCTTGCGGCGAAATCTTCAAATACTTCATTATTAGTCTTTGCCAGTATATCGTAGGCGCAGAGTCTTCTGATCTCGGCATTGGGATGCAGGGATGAGGCTGCATCGAGACCGGTGTGTTCCAGATAGGTCTTGGTGCTTTCCATCAGTTTGTTCTTTGCTTCTGCCAGTTCAGCCTCTGAGGTAGCTTTACACACGTCATCCAGTTTCTGTATCATATCATTGTACTGGGGTGAGTTCTTATGTCTGAAATAAGCTTTCTCAACCTTTGCCAGGTTTTCTTTCAGTATATTAAAGCCCTCCATTTCCTTGTCAAAGGCATCCATGCGCTCTTTAAGCTGCTCGCCCTGACGTACATATTCCACATCCGCGCGCAGATTTTTTGCTTTTTCGGGAGCAACTATCTCCAGAACGGAAAGGGACTTTTCATAAGCAGGATGATTCATGCCTATCCTTTCCATATACTGAGGCAGCATTTCAGGCAGCTTGGCCAGGGTATCCAGAGCAGTCCCCTCTTCTATACCAAAGCAATTATTTATGCCCTTTGCAATAGTTCCGAGACCATATACCCTGAAATCAGGCTGGTTCTGCTTATCTGCGTTAAGCGCATCCTCAAGTTCCTCAAACTTCCTGAGCTGATCTGCTCCCCAGCTGTTCCATGCAACGATCAGAGGGAGCTGCTCACGCTCTCTTTCAGCAGCTGTCCGGATATTGGTAAGCCTCTGATCTATATTATCTATAGCTTCTTTTACTGCCGGCGTTTCAAGCTTTGTTTCGGCCAGCAGGTCCCTGGCTTTTTTGAACTCCTCATAAGTCTGCAGAGCATAAATTTCACCGGCCAGATCCTTCTTTAAGGGAAATTCAGGATGAAAGCCTGTGATTCCCTGTCTGATATTTTCAATCTGCTGTACATAAGGATGATCTTTAGGCAATCCCTCCGTTGCAAGATACATATTTCTAAGCGTACGTTCGGAGCCGTAAAACCATTTCTGGTCTTTGACCACGTCGCTGACAAATTTTCCAGCTTCTTCAATTATGGCTTTACGCTCAGCCTGCTTATCGATACCCTCAAGAGCTTTTTTATCCGCTTCTGTATTATCTCCGCGCTTTGTAAGCTTTTCTTTAGCCCGGCCTAAAAGCTTATCTCTGTCTTCCATATTAAGGGCATAAGTACTGACATCACAGACAGGATCATATTTTCCGTCTTTATTATATCTTGCTTCAAAGATATTCCCAAACAGTTCATCATCTCCGGGAAGATACCATTTCTGCCATTTGATCTTCTTGATAAAAGCTGCTTTGTCTTCTGCATGGTTTTCTTTTATCTTTTTATGATAAAGACCATCGCGGTAATCGATTATGATCTCACTTTCATCACCACCCATTGATCTCCATTCAGTGAAGCCTTTGATCACATCATATTTAAAGCTGTTGGATTTATCCGGGGTAACAGGTATCGAAAGAAGACTTGTCATCAGTTTCTCGCCTTCCCTGTATTTGCTTTTTCTGTTCTTAGCATTCCTCTCCTGAGCCTTCTGATAACCGGAAAAGAGCGCATCCAGCATCGCATCGTCGCTCTCCTTTGACCAGTGGTTCTCATACATCTTATTCTTAAATTCGGCCAGGTTATACTCCACACCACCTACTTTGATCTTTTTCTCAACTTCATTTTCATTTACTTTCTTAGGCATTTTCTTATCCTCCTGTGTTTGTTTTTTATTTATGCTAGCAAACAGAGTGTAGCAAATGTGAAGCATTTATTTAAATCATAATAGCACGCTCATGGAAAAAAAGATATTTAAATGTTATAATAAACTGCATGAGCAAAGTATCCAAGATAAGACTTATAGTATTTACCCTTCTGCTGCTTCTGTATTCATATTTCGCAGTAGCCTATTCCTGTGAGCTCTGTGAAATGCAGTACGGCTTTAAATTCATTGATTTTGCCAAAAACGGCAGCATCTTAGTCGACGGCTCGGACGTTACCCTGTTTATGAATATAGGCATACTGTTTGCCAACGGCGCTATGGGCTTCTTAGTGCTTATATCCTGTGTGATCTTCATGGCTGTCACTGCCGCTGTCGTTATGGTCAGCATATTGCTCTTCCATCATTTTGCCCTTAAGGATACTCTTCCCTATTCCGAAGAAGAGTACCGCCTTACCAAACGTCTCTATCTGGCCGCCCTGATCATATCCATGATCGCCGGCCTTATCCTGACTCTCTGCCTGGGAATAATCTATCTTATAATATTTACAGCCATCTGGGCTCTGCCCACATGGCTGTTTTATCTTCGTCCGCTCTATGAACGCTCCTGAGCTTTAACATATCAGAAGCTGTTTCTTCCGGGCTGCATCGGTCTTTGGAAGAAGATCTTCCCGTTCCATGAAATCTTGCATTGCATTCTTGTCAGCTTCAGCCTTATCGAAAAGTGTAGCAGTAAACAGCAGCTTCATCCGCAGATAATGTAGATGCGCTCACAGTTTTTATGAGGCTTACGGAAGGTAAATGCCTCATAGGCTACAGCATGGTCAAAGCCTGCAGCAACTGCGGCAGCTTTTATCTCCGAAGCGGTGAATACATGCTGGCAGTGTTCTTCCTGACCTATGTTCTTACCGTCTTTGCTGAACTCGAGATAATAGTGATGCGTGCGGTCTGCTGCATCATAGCTGTTCTTCCAATTACAAATCACACCATTAATCTTATCCTTATATTTTTTACCATCAAGGAATTTCTGAAACAGATATTCTGTCTTCAGATCAAAGATAAATACCCCGCCTTCTCTCAGGTTGCTCTTCGCAGCTTTCATGACCGCGGACAGATCCGCAACGGAACGCATATAGTTCATGCCGTCACCGACGCAGATAACCGCATCCTGCTTATCTCTTAATTTAAAGGATCTCATATCATGTTCAAGATACTCTATATCTCCGGCTCCCGGTTTGGACTGTGCAATCTTCAGCATCTCAGCTGACAGATCTATGCCAGTCATCCTGAAGCCGTCAAGACACAGGCGTTCGGTCATCTCCCCGGTTCCGCAGCCTATCTCGGCTATATCGCCGCAGGCTCTTACTCCGAAACGGTAGAAAAGTTGTATCAGATAGCTTTCCATCTCATCGTATGGGATGTTATCCATCATTCTGTCATAAACTGACGCAAATAGCGAATACTCTTTCAAAGTCTTCTCCCCCTTTTTCTTTGGTAAAGTGAAACAATATAAAAAACTCCCGAAAAAAATCTTCGGAAGTTTTAATTAGATCAATCGTAATAAGCTACCTTGGTGAGCTCATCTATGGTTGTGAGCCCTTCAGAAATAAGCTGCAACGCGCTTTCCTTCAGCGTCAGCATATGGAGGTTGGTTCTGGCGTAATTCTTTATCTCCTCGGAAGTGGCTCCGTTTGAGATCAGCTGTCTGACATTCTTATCAACCGGCAATATCTCATGGATACTGATACGTCCCTTGTATCCGGTATTGCTGCATTTGCTGCAGCCCACCGCATGCTTAATCTGCGGCATATGTACTCCGGCAATCGCCATTTCCTGATCTGTCATCTCGCCCCACTGTGAGCAGAAGGGACATACCTTTCTGACAAGTCTCTGGGCAATGATACCTACCAGTGAAGAAGCAAGCATATAAGGCTCCACTCCCATATCTACGAGACGGACAACTGTTGATGCCGCATCATTGGTATGCAGGGTGGAAAGCACCAGGTGACCGGTGATAGCGGCACGTACCGAAATAGATGCGGTCTCGTTATCACGTGTTTCACCGACCATTATGATATCGGGGTCCTGACGGAGCAGTGCCCTCAGTCCTACTTCAAAGGTAAGTCCTGCCACATTGTTCACCTGCATCTGGTTAAGTCTTGCTATATTCTTCTCCACGGGATCTTCGATGGTGGAAATATTCACACTCCGCTTTGAGAGCTCTTCAAGTATCATATACAGCGTTGTCGACTTACCTGAACCTGTAGGTCCGGTAACATAGATGATACCGTTAGGCGACTGCAGCATATTGTGAACCAGCGTATAGTTGCTTTCATTCATACCGAAGGTCGAGCTGTGGTCTATGGTTGCAGCTGATGCAAGGATACGGAGCACAGCCTTCTCTCCGAATACCGTAGGTATAACAGATACACGGATGTTCAGGGCCGTACCTTCTATACTGGTACGGAAGTGACCGTCCTGAGGCACACGGCGCTCGGCGATATCAAGATCACCGAGGATCTTGATCCTGGCGATCAGTGAGCTGTGGATATTCTTCTGCAGAGTCATTATATCTGTAATGACACCATCCATACGCATACGCACAGAGGTGTGATTTTCAAACGGCTCTATATGTATATCCGAAACATTGGTGTTATAAGCACGGATTATCAGGTTATTTAAGAGGTTAATGATGGGGGTCTCATCACCGTCTTCGATATTGACCTCAACGATATTCTCAACATAGTCTGTATTCTTGGCTGCTTTACCAGCTGCTTTTCTTGCTGCCACATCAGAATAGTAATACTGTATCGCATTCTCTATCTGGGCTTTCTCGCAGAGGGCAAGCTCTACATGCATACCTGTGACCTGTCTGACATCCTCTATTCCGTAGAAATTCAAGGGATCGTTAGCCACGACATAAAGTGATCTCTCATCCTTTGCATAAGGCATCATGCAATATTTTTCTGCAAGGGTCTTGGGTATGAGTTCGACTGCGGTGATGTCAACATTCAGATCGGCAATATTGACAACCTCATGTCCGAGACGGCGTCCCATGGCATCAAGCATCTGGCGTTCATTGATGAAGCCCAGCTCTATAAGAGCAGCTCCCATCAGCACGCCCTTATGCTCTTTCTGATAGGCAATAGCCTGGCCTATCTGCTCATCGGTAACATAGCCGAATTCCTTAAGTACATCACCTATTCTTATGGTTTTGGTATTTGAATATTCCAATGCTTTGTATCCCCCGTTTATTCTTCTGCTACATCCTTATACATGAATACATCCAGTTCCAGTGTAAGTATACGCTCGGATAACACTTCAATATCACCTTCTGCATCATGGCCGCTGATCAGGCTGATATTACTCTCAGCATCTTCCGCTGCCGCTTCCTCGGTAACTGTTTCTTCAGCTGCCGGCTCGTTTTCTTCTTCAGCCTCTCCTGTGAGCAGCGGCATTTCCTCATCCTCTTCCCTTGCTAAAGACGTTGATTCGTTCCAGCGATATCCGGTGATAAGTATCTTCTTTTCATAAGCTTCCATATCATCAATGAACTTATGAAGTTCATCAAGATCCCCGCCTATACGGAGTACCAGATGCGCTTTATAAACCACATCGTTAAAGTTCTCTTCGGTCTCTTCCTCGGTCTGTGTATTCGATGCTTCGCGTTCAAGTGCTGCTAAAGCTCCCAGCTCCTCTTCTTCCTCTTCTTCGGAAGAGCTTGAATAATAAGGATCTGTTGCCATCAGCGAATAAGCGTACGGTGCCAGCGAGGTGGGTATATTTTCAAGGGATATATCCAGATCATATGCGAAGAGCCCTCTCTCAAGCACCATCCCGGTAAACATCTTATCTATCTCATCACTGTTCATATAAGGCAGATACTGTTCACTCATCTTATCTACTTCTGCCTCATACTCTTCGGTCCGGTCCTGAAGAACAGGGATCTGAGCCACCTTGAGATCGTTGAGTTCCTTTATCTCTTCCTGTTCCGTTATACCTTCATTGGCCTCTATCAGTGCCTGTATGGCAGGCCTTATGCCCCAGTAACCGATGGAAACTACTATGACTATGATAGCCAGCATTACGATAAGCTTTTTATCTCTTTCGGTCATTGCCATCTGCATCTTAGTGTTCCCCCCTTCCTACGTTTTCTCTCATGACGCATGATACATGCACATCCCATATACCGTCGCTCTCATCATAGCTGTAACCGGTATATTCCACTTTCATAAAGGCTTCCGATTTCATGAGGTCTGCGATGAAACGGTTGACATCTTCAACCTCTCTTGCCGATACGGTAAAATTGGTCTGTCCCGCATCCGCATCGAAGCTCTGTACCTCTATCTCGACATAGCCCTTTGCTGTCTTTTCCAGTTCCTTATATATAGGAGTAGTGAGAGCCGGATAGGTCAGGAAAGCCTCTTCCATTCTCTTAAGGGTATTCCGACGGTTTTCGGCTGTAACGACCTCCTGGGAATAATACTCATAATCCATCAGCTGCACCATCATAGCCGGACTCTCATTATATTCCCTCAGGGCTTCAAGCTTCTTTTGGGCATCATATTTAAATTTCAGAGAAACTATAAGACCTGCGAGCATCAGAATAAATACCGCAAGTACCAGTACAACCCTGAACTTTGTTACATTGTCGCGCCTTTCAGCAGGCTTTTCATAACTCTTTAAGAGATTGTTGTTCTCCTCCCTGCCCATAAGTCCGCAGACAGCCATCAGTACGCTCTGTATATCAGTTCCGGGAGGAAGGCCCCTTCCGAGTCCTGTATCAAAGGTATCGATCACCGTTCCGCCGGCATTTTCATTGAGTCTTCCGATATAGTACTCGGCATTGCTCTTTTCCATACCGCCGACATAGATAGACTCTATCGGAGCGGTCACCTGGCTTGCTTTCATGAACTGGCCGATCTGGTCTATTGTCCTGGAACATTCTTCGAAGTATTCTGCTGTTCCCACATTCTGGAAACAGCGCTGGGAATTGAAATAATAGAACTGGCCTTCTACCCATACCACACTGGATAAAAGGTTACCGTCAGCCACCTGTACCACAAAGGTACGTCTGATCTGTGCTGCGGTCATTTCGACAAGTTTGATCAGCACCCCTTCTGAACTGTATATACCTTTGAGCTTTATACCGGCTTCCTTAAATATATCGATATAATCTCCGAGAAAGGCCTTTGTGACATTCTCGGCATAGATGCGTGTTACATTTGCTTCTTTAGAACCCTTCAGCGGAGTATATGCGCAGACCACATCATTTACGTCACGATCCATGTCGGCAAATTCGCGGGCGATATACTCTAAGGTCTTATCCTTTTTCATCTCCGGCAGATCTATCTGTTTACCGGCTATCTTACTGGAATTGACGACCAGACTCACATCGTTGGTGGGCAGCTTGTTTCCTATGAAAAAGCTTTTCACAAAAGGAATGAAGTTATCGGGATCCATTACGGTTCCGTTTATCACGCTTCCTTCCGGTGTGGGTACCACATAGCATTTCTTGATCTTTGCTTTTCTTCCGGTCCCGCTTCCGCAGACCACCTGCATCTCCGTTCCGGAAATATAAATTATCACACTCAAGTCTTTATCTCCTCCCTCTGCTTAGCCCTTTCCCTGCGCTATCGTCTGATAAGAACCATATATAGGCGTAATAACCGCAATCATGATAAATCCTACTATCACGGCCATAATAACTATCATCATAGGCTCAAGCATAGTCACCATCTTCTGTGTGGCTATCTCTGAATCATAGTCCATCTGATCGGCTATAGATACAAGCATGGTATTTAACGAGCCCGTCTCTTCACCTACCATTATGGTACTTGTCAGCTTCTTTGTAAAACCGTCAACTCTGCTTATTGCGGCATTCAGGGTTTCACCTGCGCTGATGGATGCGATCACATCATCAAACTGTTTCTCTATATAACTGTTGCCGATGGTTGATCTGGCTATAGACAGACAGTTAAGTATAGGCATACCGGCTGAATAGAGACTTGCGAGTGTCCTTGCAAAACGCGCCGTATATACGACTTTACGCAGTTTACCCATAACAGGAAGATGTACTTCCATCTTATCCTTCCATACATGCACTGCAGGTATGGAAAAGACTATCTTAAGTATAAGGAAGATTACTGCTCCCGCAAACAATACCAGATACCATTTCTTACCGACAAAAGAACTGACACCAAGAAGCACCTTGGTAGCCCAGGGCAGTTCACCCATGCCGTCAAAAAGCGGCTTAAACTGGGGTATTACAAAACCTACTATAACAGCTACCACGCCGATGATCATCACTGTCAGTATCTTAGGATAAGTCATGGCGCTCTTGATCTTCTGGTTGAGCCTGTATTCCTTGGCATAATAATCAGCCATCTGAGCCATGGTCTCTTCCATGCCGCCGGAACTCTCGGCGCTTCTTATCATGCTTATAAAGAGCGAAGGGAAGGTATCTCCCTGCTCGTTCATTGCAGCTGAAAGCGGACGTCCCTGTTTAACTATCTTTAAGAGATCACGATAAATAACTCTCTCTTTCTCGGGAGTTGCCTCATCTTCCGCAACTATATCGATAGCTCTTACCATAGTCACACCGGCTGCCATCAGCTTACTCATGTTCAGCGCATAGTCTGCAAGATGATCGCTGCGCAGTCTCTTCGCTCTTTTCTTGTTGTCCACAAGAGTAAACTCTGTCAGGAACTTATTATCAGCCCTCAGCTTCTCCTGAAGTTCCTGCTCATTGGCGGCATTCATCGCCCCACGGTATTTCTTTTTGTTTTTGTCTATGGCTTTGTATTTGTATACCGGCATGTATCAATACCTTCCTTAAATAATCATTCCCTACAGATTCTCAATCTCCACTATCAGTTCGAGCTTCCAGTTCTTTGTCCTGCTCCTATTATATGTCACAAGGAATTTTTTTTCACGATAACTCATCTTATTTACCGTATTGGTTTCGGCATCATAATCGAGTATACGTATCTCGCCATCACTGCCGCTTAATTTCTTTACTTCTTTAAGTACTCCTTCGACAAAACCGTCCCGACTGTATTCGGTAAATATCGGCGTACCGTTTCCTCTATGCTCTATTCCGACGGCTTCGATCGCAAATAGCGCGTTCTTAGCATTTCTCAGTGCAAAACGACTCTCTGCTTTAAGCGCCGCAAACACGAAAAACACCCCGATCACAACTGCCAGGATCAGTATAGTGATCAGCGATCTTTTTAAAAAATATAAATTTGCGCTTCTGACTTCTTTTGCTTCAGTCTCCATATACCCGTCTCTGTGTTCAAAAGCTTTTTTATTTTGCAGCGGCATCCATGCAATTGATATAGCGCACGGCTTCATAGGTGCCGGTTTTGGGATTGTTCAGCTTCAATACAAGCTTATATGTCCCCGGTCTGTAATCGGTCTTTCTTATATATACCAGAGAAGGATCGGGAACATCCGGTTCAACTGTGAGAATCTGCATACTTGTTATAATATATCCCCGGTAAAGACTTTCGTCAAATCTCCAGTGTTCGTCCTTAAACTTCCCATAGACCAGATCGAGATAACCGTTAGCGTCAACGCCTATAGATACCTTTCGCCCTTCATTATCACTGAAGTCTATCCTCTTGTTTTCATATATCGTGATATCTTCATCCGCGTCGGCTTTCTCCAGGACACCCTCTATATGATCTGCCAGCAGATCCGCCACTTCGCGTCCTGTAATACCTTTTTTTGAATTAGAATATGTTTTCATAGCCGAAGCTATCATCTGACTGGCGGATACCATAAGGATTGAAAGCAACAGAAAACATATCAGCATCTCAACCATTGAGGTGCCCTTATTTTTCTTTATTGCATTTGTAAAAGCGGAAAGTATTTTCATCTTTTACTTTTCAAACCTCATCACACATACTTTGGGATCATCTGCAGGGTATTTCAGCATATATACTTTACTGTCACTGGTGATCTTTGAATATGTTGCGCTTTCCGTATCACTGAGATTCTTTAATACCACCCCGTCTTTTTTCACGACAAGAGTAAAGCCGCTGCTTGAATATCTTGCCAGCTTTTCATCCAGCTGCATGGATGCCTTGCGCTTGTCATCCGCTTCCAGACTCATGCGCGAAGCAAAATGAATACAGGCAAGAAAAGACAGGCTCAGTATTATAAGGATGGTAAAGGCCGCAAGTGTCTCTACCATGGTCATTCCCTTATTCTTTTTTTTCTTAATACTTGTAGTCATAGTTCCATACCCATTTATGATACCGATATATCTCATTCCCATCTCCGTCAGCAACCTTAGAATATATTTCCGAATCCCCGCAGGGATACTTGCTGCCGCCGAATTTATAAACATTTGTTATTCTGTAACTGTAATCTCCCATGGTACAGACGGTTTCCGCATAAAGTCGGCTTCCGTTTAAACAGTTTTTATATTCGCCCGGCTGCCAGCTAAGTGTAAGATGTATAACAGGAAATTCTTCTCTTACCAGACTGATCGTATCGGCATCGCCGTTTAACTTTTCGTCATCAGGATCAAGAGTAATTTCAAATTCTTTTTTTACAAGTTTTTCATCACCACCGGGGCTTTGGATCATTAAATCAACATTATAATCCTTATATTTCTCCGCATCAGAGCTGTTTAACATTTTTGGTGCTTCTTCAGCCTCATATTTCCATTTTTCCGTACAGAGATTATATCTGATATAATTCCATATTTCAGAGGCTTTTTCATCCTGCTCATCGTAGTCCACAAAACTTGCAGTGATCTCTTTTCTCAATTCCTCCGAGAAGCTCTGAGCCGCCTCCTTGCATTTCTGACTGTAAAGGCTGCCGTTCTCGCTTATATAGTATCTGTACGATATCTGCAGAACCGACAGGACAATAGTCATAAGAACCGTAACCACTATCAGCACGGTTATCATGGCAGAGCCTTTATTCTGTTTATATATATCTTTTTTCTTCATGATGCTCCGTTTGCTCAGTTATAATGGTGAGCCTCATCGCTTATATATGCCTCAAATGCTTCGTCCACGCTTCTCCAGTTGGAAGGGCTTGTTCCGTTTTTATAATCATCAAAGAAACAGGTCATGGCTT
Source organism: Lachnospiraceae bacterium (assembly GCA_016281335.1). GTDB lineage: Bacteria > Bacillota > Clostridia > Lachnospirales > Lachnospiraceae > NK4A136. The sequence goes on from JAEEIK010000097.1 coordinate 72,196, forward strand.
CGGGATCTATCTTCACCCTCATCCCTGTATCAAAGCCCTGGATATTATGATCAGCATCCTCATATACTGCATATAATGCAAATTTCGTATTATTTATCTTACTTGAATTAAGCGCATATACGCCTTCCGTTGTCACATCAGCAGGCATAGCTCCCTCCGGTACGGTTGTGCCGCTTTTCTTCTCTACGCAGTAATTGTTTCTTATAATACCGCCCGTTACTACAGAACCGAATTTTTCTCTACCCTTTACGCTTCCGTCAAAGCAGTTTGTGATCGAATAAGCCTCCGTCGCTGTTATACCGTGTCCTGCTTTAGGACAGTATACACGGCAGTTATCGATGATCGTTGCTCCTCCTGCCTCATAAATGATGCCTGCGCTCTTCTCCGGTTCGCTGGAATTCTCTATTTCAGCCTGTATCCAGCAGTCTTTAATGGTTAGTTTGGAATTGCCTCCATCCAGCTTACAGCTGCCGACTATGCCGCCGACTATTGAGCCACTTCCGTAATCCGTGATCTTCACAACATTTTTATCATTGTATATGATACTGCAGCCGTTTATCTTTACACCCTTAGTTCCTTTCAATACAACGCTTCCGGCTATGCCTCCCGAAACTTTTCCCTTAACGTTAACCTTATTTCCGAATATACAGCTTTCCAGGATCACATCACTGTTTTCGTCTTTAACGTCAGCTGAAACTATCCTTCCCACGATTCCGCCGGCAATACCGTCGGAAGCCTCTATTCCGATGCTCGCATTATTCTGCTTAACATTAAACCCTTTAAGCACCATACCGCCTATCTGCTCGCCGATATAACCGCCGGCACAGTCTTTTGCTGTCACGTAACTGCCTTCATCCAGCTTCATGTTCCTGTCATCATGAAGTTCTTTTATCGTACCCACGTTACGGCCGCATATACAGCCTGCGATGCTTCCGCTTGTTTCAACCTGAACATAAAGGATCTTGTAATCGCCGTCTTTTGCTTTATCGGGAGGATCAAGGATTATCTCTCCGTAGTTCTCTCCCGCTACACCGCCCACAATATCACGTCCTGAGATCTTCGCTTTATACAGGTTTTTCATATTAACGCTGATGTTTCCGTTATTGATGCCGCACAGACCACCCAATCTGTCCACATTGGTATCCGTTGATGCGTAACAATTGTAAGCTGATGTGGTATTGGTGTTTGTAAAGGAAATGGTTCCGTTATTTATCTCGCATAGTCCTCCTCTGTAATCGCTCTCTGAAGAGTACGTACCTGCTCCGCGGCAATCTGTGATACTCGAAAGCGAATTATTCTTACCGATAAACTTGGAGGAATAAGCCAGGTTTACATCTTTATAAACGATCTTACCCTCTGACTGATCATAAACTTTTAACTGCTTAACGATATGCGTGGCAGTGATGCTGCCGGCCCCCACATTACTGATGCCGGTATAACCGCTGAAATTCAGTATGGTATTATCAGCATTACCGCCGACAAAGCCCGATGCATATACAAGATCTGTATCAAGCGGAGAAATGCTTTTTACATATACGCCTTTACCGCTATAAAGCACCTTACCCGTAGTAGTACCGAAATCCAGGGCAGATACCATATCGGTAACAGACTGGACGTCTCTGCCTTCGGACGGCATTATCAGCCATTCTGTCCCCAGTTCCGCTTTGATCCCGGCCATAGCGTTAAGTATTCCTTCAATATCTTCGGTGCTCTTGTCGGTCAGCGCATTATATCCGATAGCTCCTCCCGCATAAGCAGTAGCTTTCATTTCGAGATTCGGAAGATTGACCGTTGCCTTGGGATTTATATCGTTTCCGCCGGGATTTATGATGGATGCGCCCATCAAAGCACCCACGAAATAATTACCCTGAAGTTCGGTACATGAAGGCGAAAAGGCGGTTGCTATGAAATTTCCTCCGCTTGCACAGCCTGCAATGCCGCCGACAAAACTTCCGTAAGCAATTACCGGCCCGGTAAACTTGGTACCGCCGTCCATGCCTGAAGCTCCCTGTTTGAAATAGCCGCCGACACCTCCGACAAAGTTTTCGCCGTCAACCTTGCCCGCAGAACTGCCGTTTATCTTGTTGCCGTAATAACATCCGCAGGAAGCCCCCACATAGTTACGGCCCGATATCTGTGCAGCATCCTGATTAGTCGATGCATCGACCTGGCCGTAGCATTTTCCGCAGATACCGCCTACGTTATCATAAAGTGCAAATACACGTCCGCTGTTTTTAGAATTATATGCTTTTTTGTTTCCGTCCTGAGTCTCTGTGATAGCTACATAACCTGCAGTTTCATCGGCTTTTGCGATGATCCCGGCTATACCACCTACATAATCGTTACCGAAAACAAAAGATCCGTTATTTGATGTCTGTATTAATGAGCTGTTAAAGCCGGCTATACCGCCCACAAATCTGTCACCCATGACAATACCGCCGGTAACCGCTTCACAATTTGTGACAGTGGATGCAAGCGCCGCTCCGGCTATACCGCCGACATACCAGCCGCTGGCGTATTTCTTGAGTTCCGTAAGCTTTGCAGAATCATATGTAGCAAGATCATGATGTTCAAGATCTTTCAGTTCATTAAAAGCGTCGTATATTGTTTTATCAAAACCGCTTTCATACAGAGGTTTTGAATTACAGTATTCTATCTTCGTGTTGTTTGTATTACCGCTGAAATACCCTATGATACCGCCGATATAACGGACTTTCATTTTTTCGGCAGCATCCAGACCATAGGTGGATTTATTCCCGGCATACAGTCCGCGGATCTGGCCGCTGTTTTCACAGTAGCTGACTGTTATGCTGTTTACTTTTTTAAATGTATTCTCATATACCTCAACTTTGTCTGATTTAAGCAGATAGCCCGTTATACCTCCCACATATTCCTGACCGGTTACTCTGGCAGAATTACTTAAATTCTTGTATTCCACGGTACCGGATTTAGCCGAATAACCGAATACGCCACCCACATGTCTTATGCCTGCAACTATACTCGGATCCTGATGAGAGGCCGTACGCGTTGAAAGTGTACCGCAATACTGCAGTGTTCCGCTGTTAACACCACAGATGGAACCCACCTTATCCTCGCCCTTAACTTCACACTGATCCAGAGCAAAATATTTTATGGTTCCTTTATTCTCGATAAACAATCCGGTAGGATGCGCCTGACCGCTCTTGTAATTATCATACAGCTTATAAAGCTCATTATTTGCTTTACTCAGCTTAATACCACTAATTTTATAAACATTCTTCAGATTGGGATCGTCACCGGAATCCGTGCCGCAATAACCGTTTACACTGTCATCGGCTTTCAGTTCACGTATTGACGGAAACTCTGCGCTGTTTGATCTGTGCGCTGTGTTACAACCGTTATAATTATCTGAAGAAGCATAGTATGCGCAAGCCGCATTGTCTTTATCCGCAAACGCTCCCCAGTCGAGATTCTTTTTTATGTCAAACTCGGTTTTGAAGATGTAGTTCTTAGATGTATCCTCATCTTTTGCTGCTCCAAGCGTCTTCAGGTCAAAATCCTCAAGATATCTCATATTATAGAGATGTCTGGGATTGGAAATATTGCATATCTTATTACATTCCTTTTTCGTAGTATTTATACCGCTGATAGCCGTTTCTTCGAACATCGGGCTCACTGCATCCATATTCTTTGCCTCGGCCAGTTCAGAGAAATTACTGTTTCCGCTGCCGTTGTCTTCAGCTTCTATTTCAACATAGATCTGGTCTGTCCAGTTATATACGCTTGTATCCGCCCAGGTTCCGAAACGGAAGAAAGAAAGTGTTTTTACAAAATCACCGGTCTGGATTCCGCCCCTTCTTATAGTCATAGCTTCGGTATCTTCACCCTCGATCTTCTTTTCAAGCAAAGTAACGGCTGCCGATGCATCTGCAGCATCAAGTATAAAGCCCAGTCCTTTTTTACCGTCCTTCTCTTCCCAGTATACCGGAAGGTCATACATTCCCATCGGAAGCGGATTCTGCTTAGAATCAAAACGAGTGACTGCGCAGCTTATCATATTATTAACAATATCATTACCTTTATTCTTTAGATCCTTGCCGCTTAATTTGAAAATAAGGGCGGGAATATCGTAAAAATCATCATAAACCGCTATGGTATAATTAAGCTCCTCGAACATGACATCGCCTATCATATCGTCAGAAAAAGTAAGATGATATGACAGCACATCTCCGTTTATATATGTAAGTGTACCGAGATTTTTCGGTTCTCCCATATTTCCGGGACGTATATGAGTCAGGTTCTCCACTCCGTAATAGCCCAGCATTTTATCGATCCTGTTGGAATAGCTTCTCTTGGCTATATCAACCACTCCGCCCGATCCGCTGCCTCCGCTCAGGTAATCATAGCTATCGGCCTGCTGTGAGAAAAATGCCGAGAACACCTGACCGTCTTCCGGTGCAAATTCAAGAGCTATCGCACAGTTAAGGACATCCCTTTCGCTTATGCCGTCTTCTATCAGTTCAAATAGAAGTACGGTAGCAGGATCAAGGGTATCTCCGTTCAGATACTTATCATAATCACCGGTCTTCGAACGAAGAACAACTATATTGTGATAATTGTAGTCTCCCCAGATCTCAGCGCTGGTCAGAAGCATCGCGCTGTCAGCATCTGAAAATTGGTTATGAAGACTCTTGGTTATAAAATTATTGGGATAGGAAAATGGCCAATCAGTCCTGTAGACAGGAACTAAAATGGAAGTGGGATATTTTCCATCAGAACCCTTAATAAGCTTGACTTTTTCTTCCAGCTGACCGCTGGCATTCAGCTGCGTGATCTTTTTCTGGGCGGTTATAAAAACCGTTTCCGCATTATTATCGGCACTTATCTGTGACGCCTGATCCTGAACGGCTATGATACCCATGGCAGCCACACCCAGCAGTATTGTCATAAGTATCAATACCACCAGCATTTCCACTAAGGTAAAACCTTTATTCATTTTTCCGGCGTTGTTATTTCTCATAATCCCCTGCTATAAATTGTGCTGTCATCGTCTGCTGTCATAACTATCGCCAGATCCGCGGGAGTCGTATCCACCACGGTATATTCGCCTTTATTATAATAAACCGATACCCCGTCTTTAGTGAAAACAGCCTCCGATATTATAAACTTACTCTTCAGATCGGTCCTTCCGGATGAACATGCAACCGACATTTTTACGGTATTGTCGTATTCCATCCTCTTGACCCATTTTTGCTTTTTATTACCGCTTAAGATGTTTTTGCCTGACTGATAAACATCCATAAGCTCACTCTGTGCACTGGTCACCGCGATCCTGGCATCATTTATATATGATCTGTTATACATCTCATCGATCTGGCCGAACAGCCCCGGCACCGTGATCGCTGCCAGAAGGGATATTATCACCAGTACTACGACCAGTTCGGCAAGCGTAAATCCTTTTCTTTCAGCCGCCATATGTCCCCTCCAGTGTCTTGAAAAAGTTAACGGGATCAGATTCGCTTCTGTCATATTTCAGGCAGAAGAAAACGATGCTTTTTGTTTTTCCGCCTATTGTGTATGTATTCGGCGGAGCAACAGACTTCCACGGACACACGGTACTCCATTCCTCACCGTTATAGAATACTATCGGAGAGTCCTCAGTCTGCTGATAAGCCATACAGCATACCTTATAAGCGGGTCCGGGGTTTTCGCTGTCATATTTACCGATACCCATATACAGGAAGTTAACATCCACGCCTGACATTTCTATCACAGCCTCCCTGAAATCACGGCTCCACATGGTTCCGGCTCCGGTATCCTCTCTGGCGTTACTGCCGTTAACATTAGGGGGGATCTCCATATATTCAAGGGCATTAAGCTTTAACTGCGCAGCAGCTCTGCAGTTATCGCCGGCCGCATATTCTGCATCAAGCTTTGCTACATCAACCTGTCCCAGCAGATTGGGCACTATAATAGCGCTCATCAGTCCCAGAATGGTGAGAACAGCGATAAGTTCTACAAGTGTAAAGCCCTTATTCTGTTTTAGCGATATCTTCTTCAAATATACCACCGCCCCGGACTATTCGATAGTTATGTCGTTAACGGTATTTAATGTACCCTTGTAGTTTACAGCCTTAAATATCATATCATTAAATTTAGCAACAGGATTATCCTGTAATGTATATTTGGAAGTGGAACTTACCACGCATACTCTTACTTCTCTTCCTGCCAATACACCGTCCTGGATGATATTCTTGGTACGGAGTATATGATCATCGCTGTAAGGAGAACCTATGCCCCATTCATTATTCACGAAATCATAATAAACCGGCTTGGATGATTTATCTTTCCAGTAAACTACGGACAGGCAAGAGTAAGCCTCATGCTGCTTATCGATATCCAGAGTATAGAAGTTTTCGGTTTCGGTATTCTTCACATCCACTTTCATTGTATAAAACAGCAATAAGAACGGGTCTTCGGGAATGTCAGCCACTTCAAATACCTTTTCGATAAAACTCTTGTATCTTGTATAATTCGGCTCCTTCTGCATGATCACGTCTTTTGCCGAAGCCAGTCCGGTTGCATATCCCGGTTCAACAAAACCGTATTCTACAGAAAGCTCACTCTGGATTGCAACCATTACGCCTTCTGCTGCAACTATATCTTCCCTGACACGAGCTTCGTCTATATAGCTGAAAACCATAGGCACTACTATTGCCGCAAGCATGCTCATTAACACCAGTACGACGATCATCTCCACCAGTGTAAAACCTTTTGTGTCAGCCCCTATATTTTTTCCTGCTTCCATAGCTTTTCCGTCCATGCTTTATTTCCGATGCTACTCTATCTTGACTGAACTGATCTCGTTTTTCCAGTTGATCCCGCTCTTCTTATAATCCATTACCTTGAGGATCATATTGTTAATAGCTGTTATTGCCTTTACTTTAGCACTGGTATACTTGTCTGCATCAGTATTATAAGCTACTGTGGCATATTTGGAAGTACCGCCTACTATACAGACCCTGGTCTGTTTACCACTAAGAGGACCTTTCTGTATCTTATTTTCGCCTCTTTTTATCAGATCGGCAGAATATGGCGATCCTTCGGCCCAGATGTTATCTATAAAATCATAAAATACAGGCTTGCTGTCCTTGTCACGCCAGTATACTGCGGAAAGGATCGTATACGCTTCGTGAAGAGCTTCGGTTCCTCTTTTTTTAATATCATCATCACTTATCTTCTTTGTGTAGAACAGAAATACAAAGGGTTTTTCCACCCCTGTAAGTTTGCAGGCATCATCCATAAAATCATTAAAGTCAGGATGATTTACCATATATATATCGTCATAATGCTTTTTATTGTCATCAGCAAATCCGCTGAAGCTTTTCGCGCCTTTACCGTATTCCTCTGTCATCTGGGCCTGTATGGCGGTCATAAGAGCCTTTGCGTTTACGATATCCTGTTTCTTTCTGGCCTCGTCTATCCATCCGAGCAGAGCCGGTACCAGTATGGCAGCCAAGATGGCAAGTATTACCAGTACCACGATAAGTTCCACCAGTGTAAAGCCCTTATGTTCTCTCCTGATCTTTTTCATAACAGATTTCCCCGCACTCCTTCAGTATTTGCTTACAGCATTCCATAAATTATATCGGCATAAACACGTCATAAAATAAGGTTGGCGCCTTATCTCTGTAACTCTACATAATATGCCAATTATTTTATACCTTTTTTGTGCATAATTCAAGTATAGATAACGATTAGAGCTATTATATAGCCCCTCATCCGTCACCCTTCGGGTGACACCTTCTCCCCACAGGGGAGAAGGCTTATAGATAATTTTTTATTACCGGAAGTTTCTTTAAGATAAAAGTAAAGAATCCGCCAAGGACCAGGCTTATGATCAGCCAGCCAAGTGAAAACAGCGCAAAATTCAGAATATCCGCGCAAACCGAACTGTATTTTGAATAAAGAGCAGCCTTGAGGAAGGGATCAAGCAGATAAATGCCGAAGGACAGACTTCCCATAAGGAGCACAAAGCTTTTAAATCCGCCTTTAATCTCCTTAACCGAAGCCAAACGCTTCGCTCCAAGGAATATGGTAATAGCAAGCACATAATCAAAGAGGCTGATATAATTCTCGCTGTAGTCCGTAAGCGACGCCTCCAGTTTAACGGCAATAAAGCTTACGACTATCGCCAGAATCCCTGCAAGAACAAGCTTGGTGCGCTGCTTTCTGACCATAGCCATATCAGCCTTTTTATCAAGATAATAGCCGCAGATCGCGTAAAAGAAAGGCTTCGCTGTGACCAGAGGCAGCTGCAGCCTGGAAGGCCAGCCTATATCCTCCGCATCAAGGGCGAGCGCTGCCAGATTGATAACCGGGATCAGGCTCGATATCACAAAATGCATTATCAATATGGCCAGAAATTCATATTTTGTTATCCGGTCCAATATCCTCTTAAGGAAAGGCAGGAAGCATAAAAGCGCTATATATGAATACAGGAACCAGTAGCTCTCCCCTCCCGGAACCGATACGCCAAAGAATTTTCGCACAAAGTCCCA
>JAEEIK010000098.1 GCA_016281335.1 Lachnospiraceae bacterium
CTGTTCCGTCTGCTAATGTTACTTCAGCTTCCACCGTAGGGTTTCCCCTGGAATCCAATATCTCTCTTCCTACAACTTTCTCGATCTCCAGATAATTCATTTGTTAATGCCTTCCTTTCTCCTGCTTAGCTTAAATGAGGGCCTCCCGGAATGACATAGGCTTCTCCGGGAGTCTTTTACATGATTCGTTTGGTTAGCTATCGCTAACCTTTAGTAAGTATATGCTAACTCCATCTGTTTGTCAACATTTTTCTTTTTTTAAAACGCACTCCGTATAAATCAGCTGTATGGTGGAAGGTAGCTGTTTTGACTCAACTATTTCAAAACCGTTTTCATTAATAAATGATAAATAGCTCTTTGCATCCCATTTAGCTTCATAGACTACTCCGGCAAGTGAAAGAGCCTTACTGAAAACATTACTTATCCGAAGTATTAAAAGCAATGAATGCTTCATGCCTGTCGCTCGTGGAATACAAGGATCTTTCCATTATCATCATCCGCACATAAGCACAGATGTAATCACTTATCGCTCTCCTGTTCTTTGCAAGATACCCCATGCCCCATTCAGCCTCAGCATATTCGTGCTCCGCAAAAGCATCTCCTATCTTACGGATCTCTTCTTCCTTAAGAGAGTTTATCTTTATCGACATTTTTATTCTCCTTATACTACCGGTTTCAGATCCGTAAGACTCTTCAGTCCCAGTGCTACCGTCGATCCGTTATGAAGCATTGCGGATGTGGCCGGTGGCATTAACCCGGCTATTCCCAGGACAATAAGCGCTGTATTAAAGCTTACTATGGTCCTGTAATTGAACTTTATCCTGTTCATAAGTAGAACCGATAATTCTCTCAATAAAACTATACTCTCCAGATTTCCTCCGCTTATTGTTATATCGGCGATCTGTCTTGCTATCTCAGCTCCTTCGCTGATGGCTATCCCTGCATCTGCCGCAGAAAGCGCAGGTGAATCATTAATCCCGTCACCCACCATTATCACCCGTCGTCCTTCTGATTTTGCTCTTTCTATATAACCTGCCTTATCTTCGGGAAGGACCTCTGCATAATACTCATTTATTCCTGCCGATGCAGCAATCGCTTTAGCAGTGCGTTCACTGTCACCTGTCATCATCACTATATGCTTAAAGCCCTGTCCTTTAAGCTTTTCAACAACCTCCGCACTCTCCCTGCGCATCGGATCCTCTATAAGTATTACGGCACAGAGTTTTCCGTCCTTTGCAAAATACAGATGGGAACAGCTTGCCGGCAGTTCGTCAAAACGTTTTTGATATTCAGGTTCTATCGTAACACCCTCATCTTCAAAAACGAAATGATAGCTTCCTATTACAGCCTTTTTATCATCTATAAACGAAGCTATCCCATGTGCAACTATATATTCAGCCCTGGTATGCATTTCGTCATGCATTAATCCCTTTTCCTGTGCTGCGTCCACTACTGCCCTTGCTACTGAATGAGGAAAATGCTCTTCAAGACATGCCGCCTGTCGTAATAATTCATCCTCTGTTTCATCACAGAAAGAAACCACCTGCTTTACTGTCGGTGCTGCTTTGGTAAGGGTACCTGTCTTGTCAAAAACTATTGTATCGGCTTCTGCCACAGCTTCCAGGAATCTTCCGCCCTTAACTGTAATACCATAGTCGGCAGCCTCTCTTATGGCCGAAAGCACCGATAAGGGCATTGCCATCTTAAGCGCGCAGGAATAATCTACCATCAGCACGGAAACTGCCTTTGTCACATTACGACTAAACAGATAAGTCAAGCCGGAAGCAAGGAAAGTATAAGGAACAAGCCTGTCCGCAAGTCTCTCTGCTTTACTCTCAAGTGAAGATTTGAGCTTTTCAGATTCTTCGATCATCTTTACGATCTTATCAAAACGTCCGCGGCCCTCGGTCTGTGTCACGCATATCGTTATCTGACCTTCTTCAACTACAGTTCCGGCAAACACTGCAGCTCCGTGACATTTTCTTACTGCTGCAGATTCACCTGTCATAGATGCCTGATTGACCATGGCCTCCCCATCGCAGACTTCGCCGTCGAAGGGGATCATATTTCCCATCTGCACAACCACTTTATCACCGCAGCTTATCTTTGATGAATCGGTCTGCACTTCTCCCGTATCAGTCACCAGCCATACCTTATCAACATTTAAAGACATTCTTCTTGCCAGATCATCAACAGTACGTTTATGAGTCCACTCTTCAAGAGTATCTCCGATCTTTAGCAGGAACATAACGCTTGAGGCCGTCTTATAATCTCCCGTTATTATCGCAGCAGTGATCGCTACCGCATCCAGCAGTTCCACCCTGATCTGACCTTCGCGCAAGGACTTAAGGCCTCTGAGAATATACTTTACGGCTTTGATCCTCTCCCATATCCTTCTTACATAAAACGGAAGTATCAACCTTTTTCCGTAATGAATCATGATATCAGTGATGATCCTGTCCCGATATACCGCTGATAATTCCTTACCGGACCTTTCAGGATTTTTTTCCCTGACTTCAACACTCTTAAAAGAAAACTCTGTAAGAATACCTATAGCCTTTGCCCTGTCACAATCATATACGATCACGACATCTGCAGTACGTTCATATACCGTTACCTGCCTGATCTCAGGAAGACTCTGTAAATAATCATCAAGGGTATCAGCTTCCGTAAAACTTAAGCGTTTCATCGGAAGATGTACCCTCAATCTGTTTCTTATCTCATGTTTTATCTGTATTTTCATCTGAGCCTCATTCTGCTTTATTCTGCGGTTTCTTCCTCAGCTATTGCAGCAACTCTGTCTTCATTGATCTGCTTGGCCTCAGCATAGATATCGGAACAATTCTCCTTAAGAGTGCTCCACTGATCCAGCACAGCATCCTTTGCTCTTAACACGCCGGCTGTACAATAGGTATACAGCTTTTTGGCATCTTTGGAAGAAAGAAGCTTGATCCCCTCCAATCCGAATAATGCTCCCAGTGCAAATAATCTAAGTCCCTTCAGTTTCATATCAATACCTCCTTTTGTCTGTTATACTACTTCCCACATCTGTCCCATGTTCTTAAAGCCGCCATCAGGGGTACAGCTTTTACAGGCTTTTTTTCCGTTACCTGAACATCCGCTGCACCCGCTGCATTTGGGCTGATCGGTCCATATTTTTTTAATTGCTCCCATGTGCTCCAGAAACTCTATCTGACGCATTACATCTTCTTCACTAGTATGCAGTTCATCCGCGAGCATTGGGATCGTACGTGCATGTCCGTCTTTTAACAATGTGAGTAATTCATTCATTTTCTTTTACCATATAAGGAGTCCTATGTGATAAACTATGGTTGCTATCACCAAAGCACCTACTGTATAGTATGCAGCTATCTTTGCCGTCCACTTTGCGGAACAGGTTTCCTGATATGTTGCAGCAAGAGCAACCACGCAAGGCATGTTAAAGGTGATGGCAAAGATAAATGCCAGGGCTTCAGGTCTTGTAACATTTGCAAGAAGTATGCTGTTAAGATCCCCTGAAGCAGCCGCGCCGCTCATTGCATCACTGAAGGCTGTGTATACCGAACCGTCCGTAAAGAGTGCACTTATTACTCCCAGGGCTCCTTCCTTACCTACGGAAGATGCTATAAATGCCATGAACAGCTGCCATCCCATACCGAAGAATTTTGTGACGGGTTCTATTGCTTTTCCGATCTTGCAAAGGATCGGATCTGCACCGGGTACGAACGAATAGCTGAGCAGCCAGAATATCGTACAAACCAGCAGCACTACCTTTGCTACGCGGAAGAAAGTATCTTTAGTCCTTCCAAACACATAACGCAGCAGAGCGCCCCACTTGGGTTTGTGATAGGGAGGCAGTTCCATGATCATTCCGTAACGGTCTTCCTTTTTTACAAGCTTCCTTCCGAATATCTTTGCCGTGATCCACATATGCAGTACCATTGTTGCAAGTATCGCAATGATCACTACTACGGCACCCGGTCCGAAAAACAGCGTTGACAGCGTAGGTACGACAGCCCAGGCTGCTCCGCAGGGTACAGCCCATGCCAGTGCGATGGTCAATACTTTCTGTCCCCAGTTATCTATGACACGGGTTCCCGCTGCACCACCCATGGTACAGCCGAAACTTATAAGGAAAGGCATAACGGATTTTCCCTGCAGTCCGAGTTTGGCCATGGTATTATCGAATACATAAGATATCCTGGCCATGATACCCACTTCTTCCAGCAGACCGAAAACAAAAAGTACTCCGAATACAAAGCCCAGCATCTGGAAGATATACTGGAATGACTGTATGATAACATTACATACAATAGTTGTGATGATCTCTGATGCTCCTGCCGAAGCAAGGGCCGAGGCAACCGGAGCTTTTAATGCACCTATACCTGCACCCAGGCCCATAAAAGGAAGTGCAGGTATGAAAGATCCTATCAGACCGAGCAGGATAGTGATCACCACTGCCGGTTTTCCCCATACAGGGCTTAAGAATAAACGATCAAGCTTACCGATACTTACCTGGCTTTTCTTTTCATTAAGCGCCCCTTCAAGCAAGGCATCGATCCAGGCAAACTTGCTGTTTCCCGTATCCAGTGCGCCGTTTGAAGAACGCTGTATATCTTCCATCTGCTTTTCATCAGCGTCAGATAATACCTCTTTTAATTTTTCCACGACCTGCTTATCATTTTCTATGGCCTTAACGCCCAGCCACATTGAAGAATAGTTTTCGACCTTGCCTTCAGGTATAAGTCTTCTCATCTCGTTATATGCGTCGATCTTTTCAAGCTCTTCTTCCAGACCTGATACATTTATAAGGCTCTTATTCTCTAATGCCCTGTTCATCGCTTTATAAAAAGCATCATATTTTTTATTATCCGTTGCAGAAAATGAAATGACAGGTATTCCCAGCTTTTCTTCCAATACTGCGGTATCTATCTTCTTCCCCTGATCTGCGGCTACATCAGCCATGTTGAGGACAAGAAAACTCGGTACATTAATGCCTGCATAATCCGCCATCATATACAGACTTCTCTGAAGCTGTGATGAATCAGCCAGTATACATACCACATCTGCTTTTCCCGAAGCGATAAAATCCCGGGTAATAACTTCCTCATCGGAATTGGCCGTTAAGCTATATGATCCGGGAAGATCCGCAACCTCATATTCTCTCCCGTTCAGTGTAAAGCTTCCTTCTTTTTTCTCTACTGTTTTACCCGGCCAGTTACCCACATGCTGCTTAAGTCCGGTTAATGCATTAAAAACTGTTGACTTACCTGAATTAGGCTGCCCAAGTAAGGCTATAGTTGCGCTCATGCTCCCACCTCCGCTACTTCGATGCCTTTGCATTCTTTTCTGTTAAGTGCGATCATGGTATCTCTTGCATATACCAGCATCGGTCTGTTTTTGTCATTCCGCATAACCTTAAGTCTGCAGCCGGGAGTGATCCCTATGGATGTGATCCTGCCGATAAACCTCGGATCACCATTAAGATCCTTCACTACTGCTTCCATGTTTTCCTTCAGTTCCTGTAATTCCATTCTCTTCTCCTTTTTAACTACGTTTTTCTTTTATAACAGGCATATGCGGCCACGATCCTGTCATGGCCGCATATAAAGGGAAACTTTATACCATATGTGCCTTGCAGAACTTATCAAGGCATTCATATGTCTCATCACTTATAGCATGCTCTATCACGCAGGCTTCTTCATCTGCGCGATCTTTACTTACTCCTATTCCCTTTAAAAACTTTGATATAAGCGAGTGCTTGCTGTATATCTTTTCTGCCAGTTTCTTTCCGGCATCCGTAAAATGTATGTGATCGTTTTCTCCGAAATAGATCAGATTTTCTTTTCGGAGTTTTTTCATTGCATTACATACACTCGGCCTTGAAACTCCCATTTCCATGGCAACCTCCGCAGACCTTACGGCCCCGTTTCTCCTGTGAAGTATCAGTATGCTTTTCATATAATCTTCTGAGGATTCGCTTTTCTTCATTTCTAAACCTTTTTACAACATCAGATCATTCTATCGAGGTCACTTTATAACCAAGCTCGGTTATCACCGTTCTTATCTTCTCATCATCAACGGTCTTTCCGTATTTTATGACTGCCTTATCCTTGCTTCGTATCACTTTTGCATTAATCCCGTCTATGGAATTCAATGCATTGTGTATCCTGCCTGCGCAGTGATCGCACATCATACCTTCTATATGTACTGTCTTTTCTGCGATCACCTTGTCCAGCTTCCCGGGCTTTAAAAGCTTAAGCTTGCTGCCACCGCCGCCACAGCAGGCTCCCTCGCCCTTAAAATGGGCGACGGAGCTTTTTGCGGCAAAGAAAAGGATAAGAACAAGGATGATTACTATGATAATGTCCGGCATTTGCTGGTCTGCTCCTCTTTAAGGCACTTTGCTCTCGCACAGTTTTTTGCCATAGGACAGCCTATGCAGTGGCTGCCCTTCTTTTTTTCTTTGTAAATATATACGCTTGCCCCTGTAAACAAAAGCACTATGACTATTGTTGCGATCACATCTGCCATGATTTGTACCTCAATTTGTCTTAAGCCTGTACTCCATTACCATCTTTCTTCGGTTAGAAACGATTATTCCGGTAACTATTCCTGCGAAGCAGAGTACTGCGATCAGTCCTCCCACAAAGCCTGCGCCGAAGGAACCTGTGGTGATAAGCGTACCAAACTGATATACCAGGAAACCAACAGTATAACCTGTCGCAAGCTGTAAGCCTATAGCTCCCCACAGCCACTTGGCAGATTTCATTTCCGAGTTCATTGCTCCGAGAGCTGCAAAGCAGGGAGGAGTATAAAGATTGAACATAAGATATGCAAGAGCAGCTACTTTAGTTATACCTATTATTGCAGCCACTGTAGTCCCCTCACCCACAAGCTCCATTTCTTCGGGATCTACAAGATTTGTTATCGCATATACAGTAGCTATGGTACCTACTACGTTTTCCTTTGCTATAAAGCCGGTGATCGCTGCTGCTGCAAGCTGCCATGCAGCAACACCCACAACAGGTATCAGCAGCACTGAGAAGGGACCTGCTATAGAAGCCAGTATCGATGTATCCTCCAGGCCTTCCTCAACCTCTTCAAAGTTCCAGTTGAATGCCTGCATGATCTGTACTATGGTATTACATACCAGGATGACTGTTCCGGCCTTTATGATATAAGCCTTACCACGTTCAAGCATGGATTTAAGAGCAAAGATAAGACTCGGTCTCTTGTATTCGGGAAGCTCGATGATAAAGAAACTCTTTCTGTACTTCATGCCTGTGATGGCCTTGATCAGCAGAGCACCAAGGAGTATCAGCACAATACCCAGCATGTAACATACAAAGCTTACCCATTTTGCTTCAGGGAAAAATGCGCCGGCGAACAGCGCGATAACAGGGAGCTTGGCGCCGCAGGGCATAAAGGTTGCCAGCATGGCTGTTGCTCTTCTTTCTCTCTCATTCCTTATGGTACGGCAGGCCATTATTGCAGGGATACCGCAGCCCGTACCGATTACCATGGGAATTACTGATTTTCCCGAAAGTCCTACACGCTTAAATATGGGATCAAGAACTACCGTAGCCCTTGACATGTATCCGCAATCCTCAAGGAGTGCGATCAGGAAATACATTACCATTACCAAAGGCAGGAAACCAACCACTGCGCCTACGCCGCCTATGATACCGTCAACAAGAAGTGCATAGAGCAGCGGATTGGCATCTGCCATCTGCTCTCCGACCCATCCCTGGAAGGATTCAATGGCACCGGCCAGGAGATCAGCAACCCAGGTGCCGACGGTGGTCTGTGAAATGTAGAATACCAGAAACATTATGCCTGCAAAGATGGGAATCCCTATAATGGGATGGGTTATCACCTTATCTATCGCATCACCTTTTGTTTTGTCTTTGGTAAAGGTCTTACGTACTTCAACCTCTTTAACTATCTTGTTTACAAAATCGAAACGTAAACGGTCTGCAGTTTCAACAGATTTCTTATCACTAAGATCAACCTCTCCTTCATCAAAAGGAGCTTCCTGCTTCGATCCCTGCAGTTCTGCCGCTGTCTTAACCACTTCCGAAAGTCCCTTTCCTTCGGTAGATACCGTTTCTATAACCGGACATCCGAGTTTTTCGGAAAGCTTTTCTATATCGATCTTATTTCCTTTCTTTCCGTTAATATCCGTTTTGTTCAGTGCCACAACTACCGGAATACCCAGCTCGAGCAGCTGTGTTGTAAAGAAAAGAGAACGGCTTAAGTTGCTGGCATCAACGATATTGATGATGGCATCGGGATGTTCATTCTTAACATAAGCGCTGGTAATGCTCTCCTCCGAAGTAAAAGGCGACATGGAATAAGCTCCCGGCAGGTC
>JAEEIK010000099.1 GCA_016281335.1 Lachnospiraceae bacterium
CCCTGGTTTGCTCCCTGGTTTCTTTCAAAAATGAAAGATTTCAGAAATGATCTGGTAACAATGCCGTGTTACCATGCATATAGTCAAAGATGACAGATAAAAAACGGAGGAAAGATAAATGAGCATACTGATCGCAGAAAATCTTAAAAAATATTACGGGGAAGGAGAAACTCTGGTAAAGGCACTGGATGATGTAAGCCTCAGCGTTGAGCGCGGAGAGTTCGTAAGTATTATAGGAAGCAGCGGAAGCGGTAAGTCCACCTTGCTAAACATGCTTGGAGGACTTGATAATCCTACAGAGGGACGTGTGGTGATAGATGATAAGGACATCTCGGAACTGAAAGGAGATGCGCTCTGTATCTTCAGAAGAAGAAAGATAGGATTCATATTTCAGAGCTTCAATCTTGTACCTTCGATAAATGTATACGACAACATTGTGCTTCCGATCCGCCTGGACGGGAAGAAAACAGATAAGGAATATATAGATAATGTGATAGAAACTCTCGGAATATCGGAAAAGGTGGGCACGCTTCCTACCAAACTCTCGGGCGGCCAGCAGCAGAGAGTTGCAATAGCCAGGGCTCTTGCTTCAAAACCGGCGATAATACTGGCAGATGAGCCTACCGGTAATCTTGATACTAAAACAAGTATGGACGTACTCGGATTGCTCAAGACCAGCGGAAAGAAATTCAATCAGACCATAGTGATGATAACGCATAATGACAGTATCGCGCAGATGGCCGACAGGACCATACGCATCGAAGACGGCCATATCGTACAGAACTGAGCGGGAGGAGAGCAGGACAATGAATACTGTAGATAACAGAAAAGTAATAGGTGAGCTGGCTGTCAGCGGAGTCAGATCAAAAAAGAATAAATACCTGATCCTTGTATTCGCGGTAATACTTACAAGTCTTCTTTTCTCGACTCTCTTTGCAGTCGGCGGAAGTATGATATCCGAAGTACAGGAAGCAACCATGAGACAGGTGGGAGGAAGCGCCCATGCAGGATTTAAGTATTTCACAAAAGCGGAATATGAGCAGGTGAAGGACGATCCGAAGCTTAAGGATATATCATACAGGATACTGGTCGGCAGTGCGGTCAATGAAGAACTGGCTAAGGTATATAATGAGTGCTACTACGCGGAAGACGAAGATGCAAGATGGTCTTTCACTTATCCGACAAGCGGAAAAATGCCCGAGAAAGAAGATGAAGTAGTATTAAGCGATATCATACTTAATGAAATGGGCATACCGTATGAGCTCGGAAGCAAGGTCACACTTGAGATACAGAGTGATCAGGATCATATATCATATGACTTTACCCTCTGCGGATATTATGAGGGAGATCCCATAGCCCAGGCACAGATGATATATGTGTCAAAAGCATTCCAGGAAATATATGCACCTGCAAAAACCGTTCCTCTCCCCGATTCCGACAGAGCAGATTATACCGGAAGATATTCCGTTGACTTCAACTTTGCAAACAGCATCGATATCGAAGGTAAAGTAGATAAGCTTATACAGAGGACAGGTATAAGAAGAAATGTAGACGTTGGCATCAACTGGGCCTACGGTACCGCCTCCATCGATCCTGCAGCTGCTGCGATCTGTGTTGTACTCATACTGATCTTCATGTTTGCCGGATATCTTATAATATATAACATTTTTGATATAAACATAGTATCCGATATACAGGAATTCGGTCTTCTGAAAACCGTAGGTACCACCGAAAAACAGCTCAGAAAGATCGTGATGAAGAGAGCAAACATTATCGCATTGATAGGTATACCTGTGGGAATGTTACTCGGAATACTTGTAGCCGCCCTGCTCCTTCCCGTTATCTCAAACGAGTTCTCTACCGTAAACGTAGGTAAAGGACAGCTTAGGCTCAATATCTGGATACTGCTGGGCGCTGCATTATTCTCATATCTTACGGTTGTACTGAGTGCAAACAAACCCTGTCGCAAAGCAGCAAAGGTTTCTCCGGTAGAAACCGTAAAATATACTCAGGACATGGATAAAAACGGAAAGCCGAAGAAAAAATATACCGTAGTGGTTCTTTCCATCTCACTTGCTCTGATAGTTTTAAACAGTGTTTACGGATTTGTCAGCGGCTTCAGTATGGATGGTTATGTCGCAAATATGATAATATCGGATTTCAGCATACAGGAGGCTACTCTGGATAATCCCAGTGCACATAACAAAGAAACGGAAGCCATAGATCATGAATTTATTGAAGAATTAAATGAGCTTGACGGCGTGGAAGCTTTGTCACCGGTATATTTTAAGGAGGGTGATGTTGACTTTGATGACTCTAATTTTGATAAAGTAAAAGAAAACATCATAGACAGCGGCATATTTGCCAGAAAGGCATCTGCCTACGGATATCCCGAAGAAGAAATAGACATGGAAAAAGACGCTTTCATACAAGACAGAAACATGTCGGCAAAGATCTACGGAATGGGAGAATTTGCCGCATCAAAACTTAAAGTGATCGAGACAGCTGACGGTTCGGATGTTATCGACTGGGATAAATTCAAC
>JAEEIK010000019.1 GCA_016281335.1 Lachnospiraceae bacterium
AACGGATATGCCCTCCGATCAGTTAATGGATGCACGCTCAAGTCCTGCAATTTGTGTCTTCATCTTTCTAGATATATTCATGCCTGCCGAATCATCGGATGCCTTATTGATCTTGTATCCGGATGAAAGCCTTTCCATAGCCTTATCCAGTGCGTTATCGGTTCTTCTCATATGTGCATTGGTCTGTAATGCTGAAATGTTGTGGTTTATTCTCATGTGAAACCTCCCTATTCTTAAGATCCTTCGCTTCGCTCAGGATGACATATTACTATTTTTCTGACTTCATTACTTAGAAGAATGACAGGAATGATTTGGCTGCCATGTAAAGTGCATCAATCTTTCCGTTCTTTTCTTCGGATTTTTCTCTTCGCTCTTCTGCCTGAGCCTTCTGGTTTGCAAGGTGTGCTATATATCCTTCCTCCGTCCTCGCTCCGGCCGATATATTAATATTATCGGCAGAAATGCCTGCTTCCTTAAGTGCTGCCTTAAATTGCTCTGCCTTACCGGATGCGTCTGAAGGTACCGAACCTGCGAAATATATGTTACCTCGTGAAACCTGATAGCCGGCATATGTGTTTCCGCCGGTTACCTGTGCAGCCCCATAACTCTGCTCCATCACCGTCATGTTGAGGTCGGCCTGAAGATGATAACCTTCTTTTTGCACCTCTATCGATACCGTACCGGCATCTCCGGTATTCTGTATAAATGTAAGATTAACTGTCTTGGACTCACCGCCGTCATCCACATTCATCCTGTAATGACCACCGCCTGCAAGTGCCTCAAGCATCTCTATACGTTCAACCCTGCCGTTGAGCTCTGCTGCCGCCTGTGCGGTAATAGCAGTCTTAAAAGCCTGTCCGGCAAGTACATTGGCACGTCTCGTCTGTATACCCAGAAGCTCATCGAATCTCGATGCACTCTCGAGGGCTCTATCCAGTGCATCCGCCGTAACGGATATAGCTGAATCCTCATTGCCGCTGCCAAAGAATACTTCTCCCGCTGCCGTCCTGCTCACGAAGCTGTCCTTTATACCGAAACCGGTAAGGAAAGCTGAAACCGGAGTGTTCGCAGTCATGGTCTTTACTATGTTCTCTGCTTTTGTGGCTGAGATATTAATGTAACTCTCATCTGTTCCGGATACACCATTTGTAACTGTCTGACCTGCCGCTTCAACAGTACCGATACTTCCCTGTCCCGCATATAATCCGTCATGCAGTCCTTCAATGGTCACATTTTGGTAATCCTTTCCCTTTAACGCCGCATCCCATCTGGAAGGATCTGTCACATCAAGTGCTTCTCCAGCAAGCCTTCTCTGGAAGATAAACGCTTCGTTTATCTGAGCCGATACGGAGTTCTTATAATAGGAAGATTTGATCGCAGTGTCATCATCCGCCGCAAAGTCAACTCCTAAGTTCATGGTACGTTCTTCCGTGAGCAGGTTGCCGAATGTAAGCTCTCTTCCCGACTGCAGCAGGCTTCCTATAGCCGCTCCGTCATTTTTTTCTACATTATATAATAATCTGTAAATGCCGATATAAGCATTTCTCTCGTTCCGGGTGATGGAGTTTGTCTCTTCCATCCTAACTAAGAACTCGCTGTATTTCTGTTCTGCGGTATTTCCCTGTTCCTTTAATATAGAAGAAACTTTTTCGTCAAGCTCGTCAATGGTGCTCTCTAACGGGTTGATGCCGTCCCTTATCATGGTCATGACTACTGGGGGAGTCATCTTTTCGATAAGCCCTGTCACCTTTGCATCATAGTACTTTATCTCTTCTATGCTTTCGGCGGTTATCTCCATGCTGTTGTAGCCGAGTATCCTTACCGCCCTGCGGTTACCCTCAGTGATATCCAGTCCGTTTGATTTAAGCAGGCTGTCCACACTTCCCGCGAATGCCTTCTTTATGGAATCTCCGAGGTCACGTCTGACTTCCGTGGATGAGCTCTCGTATGAGCTTAATGCCGCTGCCATCGAAGCAGGACTTACGCTGATAGAAGCGTTTGAAGCACTTACCATCTCCTTGATAAGAGCTTCGCCTGTTTCGGAAATCTCAGCGAGCGTCACACTGTGTCTTACGCTGAAGGTAGCCCTGTACAGCTCAAGAGGAGCATTGTAAATCTTTTCCAGGCCTTCCGCAGTTTCAAGTGCAAGCTCTGCCGCCTCACCTGCTGTGATCGTTACATTACCGGTCTTGCCGTAATCAGCCTCTATCTCCTTATATACACCCTCGAAGTATTCTGCCTTAAGCTCTCTCAATCCTTCAGTTACCTTCATGAGGCTGTCGGAAAGGATATCGATGCCGTTAGCCGAAAGTCTCCGGCTCGCTTCTATATTAAGGCTCACTCTTACTTCTTCAAGTCTTATGCGTACGGTTACTTCTTCCTCCGTAAGCTTTACGGAAGTACCGGCATTGCCTGTCCCTTCAATGCTTTCCTCTGCATTTACCAGCTGCGGTATGGTGACGCTTTCTTCTGTCGCCCCCTGCACAAATGAAAGATGTATAGCTTCATTCCTTATAAAAGGAATCTTATTTATCAGGTTTTCTGTTTCTTTTTCTATTACGGCTGCCGCTTCATCGAATCTTTCGATCACGACGCCTTCCTTGGCACTGCCACCCCCCTGCATGGAACGGATAGCCGCACCGAATAAATCTTCTTTCGATACTTCTCCTGCATTATTATATGCATCAAGCTCTGCTTTATAAAGTATGTTTTCAGCGGTTACCGGAAGGTCATGCTCCACAAGCCATTTCGCTGACGCAAGTCCTGTTTCGCCGTCGGCACCGGCTTCCTTTACTATCTCTAAAGCTTTCTCCTTAAGGCTTTCCCAGGAAGCATCATCTATAGGCATCTGCCTCATCTCACCGCTGTGGGCTGCTTTATACATATTTTCAAAAGTAGGAGCAAGATTATTTCTTATAAGATAGCTTTCCGAAGAGTCGGTGAGCTTACCTGCATTTAATGCGGTATCTGCAGCCTGTGCCACCTCAGCGATATTTTCCTCTGTTACGGGGATATCGGCATCATACAGCATCTTTGCTATAAGCTTCTCGGAACCCGTCTCGGCCTTGGCCATAAAAGCCATCCTGTCCACGGTCTCCCTGTACTCCTGCTGCTTTTCCACTCCCTCGGCGAGCCTCGTATCGCGTACCTCGCGGTTTTCCTTGATACGCTCTATGGCTCTTTCAAGTCTTTCCTTACTGAACTTCTCTAAGGACATGCCCTCTTCATTTAGGCTGTCATAATCATCGCCGGTGAGATTTTTTACGAGCTCTTTGTCATTATTCTGCGGTGCATTAAGGGAATTTATGAGCTTTTCTCCGAAGCCTTCCTTTTCATTTATACCCTTTGCTTCATTAAGTGTATAGGTATTGCCTGTAACCTTTTTGCTCTCCAGGGTCTTAAAAAATCCTGCGGCACCCTTACCCTCGCCTACGCTGCCGGCTTTATTTTTATCATTAAAAAACGCACCGTCAACTGAGGATAAATCATCATTTACCCTCAGGCCGGTGCTGTTTGTATTCTGTATATTATTGATAAGATCGTTTATACGCATGTAATTCTCCGTTCCGTAAGGGCACCCCTGATCCATCCTTGTTTCTTAAAGCCCGTACGAAATTGTATTGCATCCATGCATAATACTTTTCGGCAGAAAATGCGAAAAACTTAATAACCTTTATAATAAATTAGTCATCAGATGTTCTCAAGTACCTTCTCAACCTCAGCAGGATTAGCTACCTTAAGGATAACTACAGGGCCTTCCTCGGTAGGAAGTGTATACATATACTCGATGCTGGTGATGTTGGCATCAAG
>JAEEIK010000100.1 GCA_016281335.1 Lachnospiraceae bacterium
CCTCCTATGGATGACAGCGGTATCAGGAACACGACGCCTGTACCGGGAATATCGATATGAAAACGTCTCTGCAGGTCTTTCTTAATTGAAACGAAATTCTCCGAAGTAACAAAGCTTCCCATTATTGCTTTTTCCGATGCTTCCAGACCGAAAGTATTCAGTACGGCGGAAGTGGCGGTTCCGTTTCCGTAGGTGATAAAGCTTATATCAACTCCGTGTTCGCTGTACAGCTTGATAAAAGCCTTTTCCCTGCTTCGTTCCGTGATAGTTATCATATAACTTACTTCACTCATATATAACCTCTGTATTTATAAGGGGATGATAGCGTCATCATCCATGTCTTCGTATTCCTTGGCAAGCAGCATCAGCTCTTTTATGCGTTTCTTCTTGCGCTGTTCGGAAACTATGCCCATTAACTGTATGGTTATAAGCGGAGTCATGGCTACCATTGCCACCACGCCGAAAGCGTCCGTTACTATATTTCCGCCTGTTGCCATGCAGGCTCCCTGAGCTAAAGGTACCAGAAAGGCAGCAGTCATGGGACCCGAAGCCACGCCGCCGGAATCAAAGGCTATGGCGGTATACATCGGGGGAACAAAGAAGGACGAGATGATCGCTATCGCATAACCGGGTATCAGTACTGCCAGTATCGGAAGTCCCGTGAGAACACGCAGCATTGATATGCCTATGGAAATCGCAACACCTGCGGAAAGTGCATCCCCCATGGCTTTGGCAGGTATGCGTCCGTCCGTCATCTCCTCTACCTGTCTGTTCAGGACATAGACCGCAGGTTCTGCCTTTACGATGAAATAACCCATTATCATTCCGACGGGAATAAGGATAAAGGGCATATCGGCTTTTGCAAGAAGGCTGCCCAGCAGATTTCCTGCCGGCATGAATCCTACATTAGCTCCTGTAAGGAATGTAACGAGACCGATATAAGTATATACCAGTCCCATTCCTATTCTTTTCAGTTTTTTAAAAGGAAGCCTCAGGGTAAAAAGCTGGAAAATGAACATAAATAATAAAAGCGGCAGCAGTGCCAGGGCTATTTCTTTCATATATACAGGTATGTTCATAAGGAAAGTATAGAACAGTTCCATCGAATCAGCTGCATCAAATACTTCGGCAGCAGCGGTCTGAGCATCTCCTGTCGGAAACAGCAGGCCCAGTATCATCACGGCGAGCACCGGTCCCACGGAACATAAGGATATCAGACCGAAGCTGTCGTCGGCAGCGCCCTTATCACTGCGGATCGCGGAAACGCCCATACCAAGAGCCATGATGAAAGGTACGGTCATGGGTCCGGTGGTAACTCCGCCCGAATCAAAAGCTATGCTTAAGAAATTACCGGGAACAAGGAAAGCGAAGATAAAGACCGCGGCATAAGAAACTATCAGCAGTATTCTCAACGGAATGCGAAGAAGCATACGGAGCATCGCGATCACCAGGAAAATCGCAACACCGAGAGCCACGCTTAATATAAGAGTTGCATTAGGTACGTTGGGAACAAGCTCCGCAAGGACCTGCAGATCCGGTTCCGAGACAGTGATGATGAGTCCGAGTAAAAAAGCTATGGCAACTATAACACTTACTTTTCTGGATCTGGTAAGATAATTGCCGACATGGGAACCCATAGGCGAGACCGCCATCTCAGCGCCTAAGGTAAAGAGCATCATGCCGAGTATCAGCATAATGCTGCCCGATAAGAATGTCAGCATGATACCTGAAGAGACCGGAACAAGCAACACCGAAATAACACAGACTATCCCGACGATGGGAAGTACCGATTTAAGGGCTTCTTTCGCTTTTTCCTTCAGGTTATTAAGATTCGGCAACATAGTAATACTATTATAGCACAGGGCTTTTTGAATTTCATTCCTTTTTTAGTGTATCTTATTTCAAATCGCTTTCTTTTTTTGCCGGCTCTGTTATAATCCAAAACATAACAAGGAGGAGAGCAGATGAAATTCCGAATATCCGTTTCGGATACAGATTACGGAAAACTGAAAGAATATCTGGAAGGACATGGTATAGAGATCGCTGAAGATGCTGAATACGTGATCAGCGAAAATACCGAAAGGCAGCAGTTCATCACCGTAAGAGATGAAGACAGGGAAAAGCTGAAGCTGCCTGTTAATGAGATCATTTTTCTGGAGGCCTACGGAAAAGAGATCGAGATCCATACACAGCAGGGTACATATACTTCAGGCGAAAGGATGTATCAGCTGGAGGAGATGCTGGATCCCAAAGAGTTCATAAGGATAAGTAAATCCGTGATCGTATCAAGAAAACACATTAAAAGAATACGTCCCACATTATCGATGAAATACGTACTGACTTTATCGGACGGTACTTTGGCAGACGTTACAAGAAGTTATTACAGCGACTTCAGAAGAGAGTTCAATATATAAAACGGAGGATAGAAGATGAATGCGTTTATTACATATTTAATAGCAGTGCTTATAGTGGCAGCAGCTATTGTATTCATAGGCATAGTTGCCTATAACAAAAAACTGGACAGGATAGTAAAAGGAGAAGAAAGAGGGACCCATACAGCCATACCGGAACCGAAGACTACGGCCGCAGTCACATACAAGACCATACTCATCATTTTTGTGGTGGTACTATTGCTTAACAATCAAAGGATGTCTTTCATGGTGGATAATCTGCAGAGTCAGCTGAGAGAGCTGAACCATGATCAGGATATACTATTCACAGAGGTTAGCGAGATAAGATCTGCTCTGGAACAGTATGCCAAAAAGATCAGAACAGCCGACTGGAACATCACTAAAAATGAAAGCATAAAAGATACACTGGATGTTCTGATGACTATAAGCTTAAACGAGTATTCCGACGATACGTCTGTGGTACTGGATCTGAACGGTGAAGAGATAGCTTTTGAAAAGACAGACCGGGGTGTGTATGAAGGAAGATTCAGCGTCAATATCTTCAGTGAATATGCAAGAGTTAATGCCCTTATCACCGAGAACGGTAAGACCGTTACGGAAGAAGTGAATTTCCCCGGTACTTTTATATATGAGTATCTGCCCATACCGGGTCAGGAGTGTACGATAACCAGCGATCACAGTTTCGGAAAGTGGAAATACAGCGGAAACTTCAGGATCGCCTGCTCCAGACCTGAAGAGGTAACATCCGCAAGCCTTACATATATATCTGCAGGCCGTGACCTGAAAACCATAGACGTGACGGATGCGGTGATAAATAAAAGTTCAATAGAGCTTGAAAAAGGGCTGGATATAGTAAACGACCTTTCAATCCGTATGGAGATCAAAACAAAAGAAGGCTATACTGTGATCAGCCAGAGCCTGATGTTCTATGAAGATAACGGTGAGCATCATGATCAGTTTACCCGTGTCCTTGACGAAAACGGTAAGACGGTATGGGAGGAGATCGCGGAGTAAGAATCCTTGCAAAAACAGGTCTTTATTGATAAACTCTAGTATATATACGTATGCGGAGGTTATCCATGGAAGACTACAGACAGAGCCTTATAGATTTCTGGGCAGCGATAGAGAAAAATAATGCAGCAGGTGAGCGGTATGCGCCGGTTCCGAAGGGCTGGCGTAAGGAAAGCCATATCAATTACATGGCTGACTACGATCCGTGGCACCTGCTGAATCTGTATTATCCCGAAGACTATGATGCATCTGAGGGAAAGCTGAAGACCGTGATCTATATACACGGCGGCGGCTGGATGTACGGTACGGTGGATATTTCCGAGAATTATCTGGCCTGGATAGCTTCACAGGGCTATGCTGTCATGGCTATGAACTACACGCTGCTGCAGTATACCGATCTTAAGGGCATCGTTAAGGATATTTTCAGTGCCATGAGCTGGCTTGAGAAATACGGTGAGAGAAGAGGCTTTGATCTTAATAATGTACTGATAACCGGTGACTCGGCCGGAGGACATTTAACAGGACTGGTTTCTTCCATAATGAAGAATCCCGATATAATGAAAGTTTATGAGGTATCACCCGTTAAACTGAACGTCAGAGCCATCTGTCTTAACTGTCCCTGTTCCGAGACCGACGGCCTCTATATAATGGAAGGTGAAGAAACGGAAAGAGGAAGAGGCACTGCCAAAGCTTATCTGGAGATGATGCTGGGAGAACAGGGAGAAAAGGCGCCCTGGTGCGGACTGACCAGTTTATCTTCAGTGATGAAGGGGATCAAGCTGCCGCCTATGCTGCTGATCGGTTCGGAGGTCGAGTCCCTGCATAAGCAGACAAAGCTTCTGATAAAAGCTCTTGAGGAAACAGGGCAGGATTACGAACCCATGATCTGGAAGGCCGAAGATGGTTCGCATCTGGAGCATGTGTTTAATATATCCCATTGGGAATGGTATGAGAGCCTGATATCCAACAGGCGTATGCTTGAGTACTTTGAGGAACATGCCGGATCATGAAAAAGGAAGAGAGCAGGGCCTTGCAGGGAATGGCTGTACTTATAATGATGTTTCATCATTTCTTTCTGGACAGGTATATTTTTCCGGAAGGCTTTTTAAGTCATCCCGATCTGACCGAACATCTGGCGTATACCGGGCGCATCTGTGTAGCGATCTTTTCCTTTGTCAGCGGTTACGGCATATATCATGTATTGAAGAAGAGCGAGACGATAGGAAAAGATTTTGCTCTGATGTTCAAACGTATCATCAGTTTGTATCTCAGGCTATGGCTCGTGATAGCTGTCTGTGTGGGACTGCTTAACGGGATACTTAAGATCCCGACAGACTGGAAGGCGCTTCCTTTAAACATGTCAGCAATGGAACCTACTTATAACGGGACCTGGTGGTATGTAAGACAGTACCTGTGGATGCTCTTATCCGCGCCTTTTATCAAGATGGTGCTGCAGGGGGATAAGAAGAGGCGCCTGATAGCGGCAGCCTCGGCTGCGGCGCTTCTGTTTATCCTGCTGGTCTTTCATAAGGTGGCGTCACTTAATATATGTTATGAATGGATACGCAGCCATGTGCAGGCCATATTCAACCTGATCTTTTTTGAAGGATATCTGGCTGCATTCCTGCAGGATACGAAGAAGGAGAAATTCGCGGATAAGAAGCTTCCGGCAGCAGTGCCGCTGTTACTCATGGTCATTGCTCTGGCAGTCAGATATCTGACAAGCATTGAAGCCGGTGAATCAAGGCAGGATATACTGATAGTTCCCGTATTTATCTGGGGCATGGTATATCTGTTCAGAAAGGCAGCTTTTGTTGAAAAGTTCTTCGGCTTTTTCGGAAAGTATTCATTATATATGTGGCTGATGCATGCGTACATCTGGTTTCTTACACTGATATGGATCACCGCCTACGGCAGTCCGGTCCTGTATTTAGTGACGAACCTGGTACTGTCTTTCATAGCCGCATTTATACTGACTAATATGGAAAAACTTCCGGGGCTTTTCAGGAGCGGCGGCTTGCATGAGTGAGCAGAGCTGTGCTATAATTTTTTGGCAATATCCCTTATGATACTAAACGGAGGATGAAGAGATGATCAAGTCAGTATATGAAGAAAGAAACATTGCCATGATGATGGACCTGTATGAACTGACCATGGCAAACGGTTATTTCCTGCAGGAGAATCATGCAAGGAAGGTTGCCTTTGACGTGTTCTACAGAAGGAACCCGGATGGCGGCGGATTTGCCATATTTGCAGGTCTTGAGCAGATAATCCAGTATCTGGAAGGTCTTCATTTCGGTAAAGACGATATAGATTATCTGGCATCCTTAAATCTTTTTGATAAGGCTTTTCTTGATTATCTTGCCAATTTCAAATTCACCGGAGATGTATATGCCTTTGAAGAAGGCACAATAATGTATCCCGGAGAGCCGGTCATCACCGTGGTAGCCGATCTGGTACAGGCACAGATAGTGGAGACCGAGCTGTTGGCCCAGATCAATCATCAGAGTCTGGTAGCTACCAAGGCCAACAGAATAGTAAGAGCGGCACAGGGAAGGGCGGTTTCCGACTTCGGTGCAAGACGTGCCCACAACAATGATGCGGCAATATACGGTGCAAGGGCTTGTTATCTTGGAGGTGTCAACGGTACCGCAACGGTTTCGGCAGGCCAGTATTTCAATATCCCGGTGGGCGGCACCATGGCTCACAGCTGGGTAATGTTCTATAAAGATGAGCTTACAGCATTCAGAAAGTTTGCTGAGTGCTATCCCAATAATGCCATCCTTCTGGTAGATACCTATGATGTGCTGGATTCGGGCGTGCCCAATGCCATCACGGTATTCAACGAAATGAAGGAAAAAGGCATAGTATCAAAGAATTACGGCATACGTCTTGATTCCGGAGACCTTGCATATCTTTCCAGAAAAGCAAGGAAGAAACTGGATGAGGCAGGCTTTACCGATGCCAAGATAGTTGTCAGCAACTCACTTGACGAGTATACGATCCGTTCCATCATAGAACAGGGCGGAAAGATAGATTCCTTCGGTGTAGGCGAGAGGATGATCACGGCAAGGAGTGAACCGGTCTTCGGCGCGGTTTATAAGCTCTGCGCAGTTGAAGAAGACGGTGTGATGAAGCCCAGGATCAAGATTTCAGAGAATATCGAGAAGGTCACCAATCCCGGACTCAAGAAAGTATACAGGGCATACAATAAGGAAGGCCACAGCATTGCGGACGTACTTGCAAAATATGATGAAAATATCGAAGAAGTCAAGTACCTGCTGGATCCCGACAAGCCCTGGAAGAAAGTGCCAGTGGCTCATCTGGAGTTCAAAGAACTTCAGAAGCAGATGATGAAAGACGGTCAACGCTGCAACGAACCCGAGGAAATGAGCGTGCTGCGTGAGAGAGTACAGAAGCAGCTCAAGAACGAGGTATGGGAAGAGGAACAGCGTTTTGAGAACCCGCACCTTCACTACATGGACATGACACCCGCTTATTATAATGAGAAGATGCAGTTACTGGAACAGGAGTCATAATGAAAGAATTCAATGCCATAGAAATACGCGATACCCTTGTATCTATGATAAAAGACTTCACCTCTAAGGCCGGTGTTAACAAAGTGGTACTCGGTATCTCAGGGGGTAAGGATTCTACCGTAGTGGCAGCGCTCTGCGCAAGGGCGTTGGGGCCGGAGAATGTATACGGGATCATGCTTCCCGATAAGGTGCAGCCCGATATCTCCGATTCGCAGAAGGTTTGCGAAGCTCTGAAGATTAACGCTTATACCGTGAATATCGGTGAGACGCATAAAGCCCTGAAAGAAGCGGTCTTTGCAGGCTGTGAGCTGGTCAGGGAAGGCGAGGCCAATGAATACGAGAGCAATATCAATGTGGGACCGCGCCTCAGGATGACGACTCTCCGTTATATAGCCCAGACCATAGGCGCTTTCCTCGCAGGAACGGGGAATCTGTCCGAATCCACAGTGGGCTACTGTACAAAGGACGGCGACACCAGCTGTGATTTCAATGCTTTGGGTAAGCTCACGAGCAAAGAAGTGGTGGCTGTGGGTCTTACCATGGAAGAGCTGCCTAAGGAGCTGGTACAGAAAGCGCCTACGGACGGTCTTTCCGGGAAAACGGATGAAGAACGCCTGGGCGTTACATATCAGCAGATACATGATTACATACGCAAGGGCAGCAGCGGGGATGCAGCAGCCGATGCGCTGATAGAAAAGAAGGAGAGGGGCAGCGCGCATAAACGCCGCATGCCTTCGGTTCTAGATCCTTTTACGGGACAGGTAGTATGAAAAAGACAGGCATAGTCGGTGGGACCTTTGATCCCATACATATAGGACATATCCTGCTGGGGGAATGGGCATATGAACAGTTTGATCTTGACGAAGTATGGTTCATGCCTGCCGGTATGCCGTATTTTAAGAAAGATAAGAAGGTAACGCCTGCAGAGGAACGACTTGAGTCGGTCCGCAGGGCAGTATCTTCTTTTTCTTATATGAAGGTAAGCGATCTGGAAGTGAAGCGTGAAGGCAGGACCTACACTTATGAGACGGTGGAGGAGCTGAACAGGCTGTATCCTGAGGACCGTTTCTTCTTTATCTTCGGTGAGGATTGTCTGGATACGCTGGAAACCTGGAAGGAACCGGAACGCATACTTGCGGGCTGCGAGCTGATCGCGGCTACCAGAGGATCGGCTTCCGATCCGGAAAAGATGAAAGAAAAAGCCTCCGCGCTCTGTAAGAAGCTGGGAGGCGTTATACATGTCATGGAATTTCCCGCCTTCGATATCTCATCCACGATGATACGGGAAAGACTGTCGAAAGGCTTATCCGTCAAATACCTTGTGCCTTAAAGGATCAGATCACCGTCTCCGGCATGCCTGAGTATCATTGCCGAATGGGCGGGCAGTGTTATGCTTATATGGCCGTTTTCCAGCCAGTACTCCTGACGCTCTGTGGTGAAACCTTCTTTTGTGGTCAGCATTATCTGCTTCATTGTAGCATTTCTTCTGAGTCCCAAAGGCCAGAGCCTGAAATCCTCGGTCACATCCTCGTCATTGTTATTGATGAATACGGCAGACTGACCGTCTTTGCAGAATCTGCCGAAGCTTATCAGTCCTTCTGCCGACTTGAGCATCATTATTGAGCCGTTCTTAAACTCGGGATAGAGCTTCCTGATCCTTATCATCTGCTTGTGGAAATCTATCATTTCCTCGTCTTCATGTCCCCAGGGGAAGCTGCGTCTGTTGTCGGGGTCGGTCCAGCCGCAGAGGCCGGCTTCATCACCATAGTATATTGTGGGTGCACCGAGCCAGGTGAACTGGAAGAGCACGGCTTCACGCATCACCGATTTATCGATATCCTGTTCAGCAGCTTCCGGTCCCTTTGTGGCGGTACGGCCGACGGTACGATTGGTACGTGTAAGGAAACGTGAATGGTCGTGGTTTGACAGCTCATTCATGGTGATCTGCAGGGACTGCATGGTCATGCTGGCATTGTGATACATCATGGCGCCGCAGAAATTACCGGCGTTGTTCAACTGATCCTTGCGGAAATCATCGGAGTGTTTCTGCATGCCGGTCAGGAACCAGGTCAGAGGTTCCATGAAAGCATCGTAGTTCATGACTGTATCCCACTCATTGCCGAGCAGCCACTGTGCCGGCGAACCGTAATGCTCGGCCAGGATGATGGCGTCCGGATTGGCTTCTTTAACAGCCTTCCTGAAATCCTGCCAGAAGCTGTGGTTGTATTCCGTGGAGTGGCCCAGATCCGCTGCCACGTCAAGTCTCCAGCCGTCGGCATTGTAAGGCGGTGATACCCACTTGCGGCCGATATGAAGTATATAATCGTGGAGTTCATGGGAACCTTCGTAATTGAGCTTGGGCAGGGTATCGTGTCCCCACCAGCCGTCATAAGTGGAGTTATAGGGCCACTTACCGTCGTTATCATCGTGAAAACGGAAGAAATTATGGTAAGGGCTGTCTTTACTGATATAAGCGCCCTTTTCATAACCTTCCGCATTTTCGTAGATGCGTTCTCTATCCAGCCACTTATTAAAAGAACCGCAGTGATTGAAGACGCCGTCCATTATCACGCGTATACCGCGCCTGTGTGCCTCGGCCACGACTTTTGCAAAGAGTTCGTTGCTGGCATCCAGGTTTTCCCTATTGGTAACACGGTTGATATAACGGGTCGCATGGGTATTGTCCTGGTCGCCCTCGGGCAGCAGCTCGCCGCTTTCGTTCACTATCTTTCCGAAATGGGGATCGATATTGTCATAATCCTGGATATCGTATTTATGATTGGAAGGTGAGACGAATAGGGGATTGAAGTAGATCACCTCTATTCCGAGGTTTTCCAGATAATCCATTTTGTCCAGCACGCCCTGGAGATCGCCGCCGTAGAATTCGCGGACACCCATGGCCGCAGGGTATTTGCCCCAGTCGTCTACCTTTACGGTATGTTCATTTATATAGGAATACTCATCAGTAAGAACGTCGTTGGACGGATCACCGTTGCAGAAGCGGTCAACGTAGATCTGGTACATGACGGCGCCTTTGGCCCAGAGAGGAGTCTTAAAGCCCGGGATCACCCGGAATCTGTAATGATCATCCAGGAAGCGGACCACTCCCCTTGTATCGAAAAGCACACTTATATTGCCGTTATATATCTCGAAGTGATAAGCGAGGAGCTCATTATCCAGCTGTATCTCCACGCTGTAATAATCGAAGAGTTCGTCAGTCTCGGTCTTCTTCATGAGATACTTTTCGTCTTTGGTTACCAGGTAGATACGGTCGACGTTATTGACCGCGGTCCGGAAACGCACAGTTAGTATGTCATAGGCTGTAGGCTGTTCCGGCGAGATATAATTGGAAGTGGTATCTGAGTATAGCGCGTACTTGCGTAAGATAGGCCGCATGTTTGCGATATAACTCAGTTTAGTGCTGGTGAGTTTCTGCTCGGACATAAGGAATCCTCTACTACTATATATAGTACACACACGTTACGATTAACATAATATGTTGACAATTATATAGGAAAATGAACAGATTTGCAAGATAAAATATGATTTATGAATAAAATATGAATAGAATGTGAATATTTATAATAACGAGATTGAAAATTTAGCAATATTTAACAAGATTTTGATATTATTTAAAAAATTGCTTGCATATGATTACCCTCTGTGCTATATTTCATAATGCAAGCGGCATAGTGCCGTTTGAACACAATTCATTAGGGAGGTAATTGTAACATGAAGAAGAGATTGTTAGCACTTTCCATGGCAGCAATCATGACAGTTGGATGTTTCACCGCTTGCGGTGGCGAGACACCTGCTGCACCTGCTGAGCCTGCGGAGAGCACAACAAGCACCAGCACAACAGAAGCTGAGCCTACCAAGGCACCCGAGCTTGATACCACAGTTGAGGCTGAGGACATCAGCACTGAAGTAGAGGGAAGCGTTCTTAATATCTACTGCTGGAACGAGGAGTTCAAGAGCCGTCTTACAGATCATTATCCCGGATACACCGTTGTAGACGCTACACACGGTAAGATCGGTGATATCGATGTTGTATGGAACATCACTCCTTCAGATGACAACGCATATCAGAACAACCTGGATGAGACACTTCTCAAGCAGGCTGATGCAGCAGCTGATGACAAGATCGACCTGTTCCTGGTTGAGGCTGACTACGCACTTAAGTATGTAGATACCGATTACACTCTGCCTGTAACCGATATAGGAATCGACCTTGGCGAACTGAGCACACAGTACAAGTATACTCAGGACGTTATGACAAGCTCTGACGGAAAGCTTAAGGGCGTTTCATGGCAGGGTTGCCCGGGCGTTCTTATCTACAACCGTGCAGCAGCTAAGGAAGTTCTCGGTTCTGATGATCCTGCTGATGTTCAGGCAGCAGTTAAGGATTGGGATACCTACAAGGCTACCGCAGCTGAGATGAAGGCTAAGGGTTATTTCATGACAGCAACCGTTAACGATACTTTCCGTACTTTCTCAAACAACGTATCTGTTCCTTGGGTAAGTGCTGATAAGAAGGTTCAGATTGATGACAACATCAAGAGATGGGTTGACGATTCTAAGGAAATGTATGATGCAGGCGAGATCAAGAGTACAGAGAACCTTTGGGGTGATGCTTGGTCATCAGGTTTCTATCCCGATGGTAAGGTATTCTGCTACTTTGGACCCGCTTGGCTGATCAACTTCTGTATGGCAGCTGATACCGAAGGTTCTATAGCTAACCAGGGTGGCTGGGGCGCTACCGAAGGTCCTCAGGGCTTCTTCTGGGGTGGTACATGGATCTGCGCAGCTAACGGTACAGACAACAAGGCTACTGTTGCTGACATCATGAGAAAGCTTACTGTTGACAAGGACATCATGGTTGACA
>JAEEIK010000101.1 GCA_016281335.1 Lachnospiraceae bacterium
GATCCGATGAGGGCCGGTCAGAAGGGAAGCCTTGAGAACAAGCATATCGAATTGCGTTATATCCTGCCTAAGGAGTGCGATCTGAGGGCTTTAGGACTTACAGACCAGAACGCACTCAACCTTGCAGTAAGTCATGTCAACTCAAAAGCAGAAGAGTCCCTTGAAGGCAGGAGCGCCCTCGAGCTGACAAGGTTCCTTTACAAAGACCTTTTCAAGA
Organism: Lachnospiraceae bacterium; assembly: GCA_016281335.1. Classification (GTDB taxonomy): domain Bacteria; phylum Bacillota; class Clostridia; order Lachnospirales; family Lachnospiraceae; genus NK4A136. Next base: position 218 of record JAEEIK010000101.1, read on the forward strand.
AGCTCACAGCCTTTGGCATAAAGCTCATCGATAAGGATGAGGTAACATTGAAACCTTATCTGTTGAAGAAGAGGAAATAACTTTTACAGAAAAAAGTATGACGGACGGTTGCCGGAATAACAAGTTCATAGTCCCTAACCAAGTGGAATTTAGCCTTTCTCCCGCTAAAGACTCGCTAAATTCGGCTGTTTTTGACTTGCGCTCTTTTTCCGGCAGAGAAAACCTGAAACGCCATACTTTGTGCTAATTGTAACAGTAAAATCCACTTTGTACAGCCAAAAAAGATAAATCCTCTCTTCGCATCCTGCTAATACCTCAGATTTTCAAGCAAATACAAAGCTTCAGCAATAATGAGCTTTTGGAGTCAATGTATAATATAAATTTTCCAATGTGCCTGCAAGAGTAATTTCCACTCCATTTTTGTCCGAATGAAAGTGGAATTTACTTTTTCACTTCAGCAAAATGTAAGTGTTTTTTTCAGTGCGTTTCGTATAATATAATGACCGGGTCAAAAAACAGACGAAAGGAGTTTATTATGACCGACGCAAACGCCATAAGGCTGATACGCTCCGGCGACGAAAAAGCCATAGCAGCGATAATGAACAAATACAGCCGCATGCTCTGGAAAACAGCCGCTAAAATACTCACCTCTTCCGAGGAAGATATAGAGGAATGCGTAGCAGATGTTTTTATAAGCCTGTGGCAGAAACCTGAACAATATGATGAAAGCCGCGGAAAGCTCTCCACCTGGCTGTGTACGATGGTAAAAAACAAGGCACTGGACCGCCTGCGTTCCATCAAAGCACGCAGGGAAGAGCCTGTGGATGAAATACCCGAAATAGCAGCACCGGCAGAAACAAATGAAAGCGGATACGATCTGGAACAGTGCCTTGACCGTCTTCCCGAAGAAGACCGGGAGATCGTAAAACGCCGCTACTATGATGAGCAGAAACCTGCCGAGATTGCAAAAGAAATGGGCATGGATAAGAAGAAAGTCGAAAACAGACTCTTCCATTCCAAAAAGAAACTTAAAGGTATGCTCAGCGATCTGAGCGTTTACTAAAAAGATTCTTCGGGCTAAAGCCCTCAGAATGACAAAGTCACAAGAAGGGGCCCGCCTTTTGGTATTATGAGGGACCCGCAACGCGGGAGGTACCTGATGCCGCTTAAACGGTGGGAAGATCGTCTTGTGACCCCTGAAAAAATGAAGGATCTTATAGGAGGGATACTTAATGAGAATGAAAAAAGAAAACATGGATCATATAAAAGAACGTTTTGAAAACGAAACCGGAGTTAAGCTTCCGGAAAAAGAAGGGTTTGAAATGCCTGCCTGGACAGGCCGCATCCTGGCTGCTGCTGCAGGCCTTATCTGCCTGCTGGGTCTGGGTCTGGTATGGCATAAGGTAAGCGTAGATAAGCAGAATACTGCAGAAACATTGCTCGCAGACGGTGATGAAGGCGCAGAAGCAACAGTTGATGAAACGGAAGAAACTACTGATACAGAAGTCAATATAAACGATCAGGAGAATTCAGACAATGATCTTACCCCCGACAATGATGACCTGGGTGCAGAAAGCGTGATCACATTCGATGTAGAATCTCCCGATGACTTGTCAGGTGATGTTACTAAATATAATCTGGCTATTTTTGACGATCTCAATGATGCCAATGGACTTGTTGATCTGAGTCTCTTCGGCGAAGACATAAACTGGACATGGCCTGTTGCAAGCGATGCAGAACACTTTTTGCTTACGCATGAATCGTTTATGGATGACCCTGATAATACGGAACATTACGTTTCCATTCCCGGAACCGTCGGAGATGATGTCATCTCAATGCTCACCTGCGATGTTACAGAAACAGGCTTTGATACCAAACGCGGTAATTATGTCGTAACAGAATTTAACGGAACCTGCATAACATACTCTCATCTTGATACGATCAGCGTATCTGAGGGTGATCACCTGGATATCGGAGATAAGATCGGAACCCTTGGCAATACCGGTGCCTCCACAGGTCCTCATCTGGGTATCACGGTAACCGATGCTTCCGGCAAAGTACTCCCGCTCATATCCGCTCCCGCCGAAGATGACGGTTTTTATGAAGAAGAGGTAATAGAAGAATAAACTAAAAAGGTGCCAGTCACCATGAACAATTTGTTAACTGTCGTTAACAGTTTGTTCATGGTGACTGGCACCTTCTACAGTATCACTTCCATCTCTGTCTTGAGAGGTACAAATCCAAGGCTCTCGTAAAAGCTGCGCGCAACGGGATTGCATGTCCAGACATTTAGCGTTATATGATAATAATCATTTTCCTGCGCATATTTTTTTACCGCTTCGTAAAGTGTGCTTCCGACATGTTTTCCCCGCGCCTCTTCATCAACACAGATGTCATCGATATAAAGCGTTTTGATATCCGTGATCACATTATTATCTTTCTCCTGCTTATGAACACAAAAGGCATGTCCAAGCACATTACCAGCTTCGTCAACACAGACAAATACCGGATCCTGTTCACGCATAAATAACTCTTTAAGCTGCTTATCATTATATTTCGTGGCAGGTCCTTTAAAGATATCAGGCCTGCCGTTATGATGTACCATATCAACCTGTATCAGCAGTTTTAATATCTGAGGTATATCTTTTTCCTCTGCACGTCTTACTATATACATATTCTGTTCCTCAAAAAAGGTGCCAGTCACCATGAACAGAATATGAACTGTCGTTCATATTCTGTTCATGGTGACTGGCACCTACTAACTTACGATGCCTTTTTCTTCTTTTCTCTCCTGCTGAGTACCACGCTCTGCAACAGTATGAAGAAGCACAGCATGCCGCCGGTGGTGATGCTCTGCCACCAGGGATCGTTAAGACCGCTGGCAACAACTATTTTCTTGATGGTGGTAAGTGTCATGGTTCCGAAGAAGGTACCTGCCACATTACCGACACCGCCGGTAAGCAGCGTACCGCCTATGATGGAAGATGCTATGGCGTTCATTTCCATGCCGGCTGCATTGGTAGCATTACCTGCGCCTGTGTGCATCATGAATACATATCCTGAAATTCCGCTTAAGAGTCCGCATATAACATAGCTTAAGAAACGTGTTCTCTTTACGTTGATACCAAGCATCAAAGCACTTGTCTGGTTACCGCCGATAGCATAGAATTCACGTCCGGGTTTAAAGTACTGCAGCAGGATAAATACCAGTACCACGATGACCAGCGCAACGATAACGCCAAGCTCCATTCTTCCGGGGATCCTGGTACCGTTCTTTGCTGTATATCCCAGCCAGTCTATTTCGATCTTTGTCTCACGCAGTTTATTAAACGCTTCGTGATCTACCTTCTGGGGATTAACGGAAAGTATGGTCGTAAATCCTCTTGCAAAGAACATACCTGCCAGGGTAACTATAAAGGGCTGTATCTCAAGATAACTGATGAGCGCTCCCTGTATGATACCGAATGCAAGGCCTATGCCCAGTGCCAGCAGTATGGATCCGAATATGCTTCCGCCGTTATTCAGATAAAGCACACAGCTCATGACAGTCAGGGAAGTAACTGCACCGACGCTGATATCAATGCCACCGCCTATCATGACTATGGTCAGACCGCAGGATACTATTATAAGAGATGCATTATCATTTAAAAGATCGAATACCTGCTGTACATGCAGGAAACCTCCCTGCAGGAATATCATTGCCAGACCGTACATTGCGATGAATATGCAGATGGTTATTGTCATCAGCAGCTGGGTATCGGTCAATGGCTCTCTGAAACCGTTATTCTTTTTCATGCTTTCCCTCCTTCCTTAACCGCTGTCTGGTTTTTCTTCATCTGAAGTTGGGTCATGAATCTGTTGAACTTCTGCTTGACCACAGGTGAACCTATAACCACCAGTATGACGATGACGATAGCCTTATAAGCTTTTACATCTGTTGAAGGAACCTTCATCGCATAAAGCGTGATTGTCAGCATCTGTATTATGTATGCGCCGAGTATACTTCCGCTTATCTTAAAACGGCCGCCGCCCAGATTGTTACCGCCTATAGCCACTGCAAGGATCGCATCCATTTCTATATCCAGAAGCAGAGTTTCGTGATTGATAAGTCCCAGCCTGCTCACTCCTATGCATCCTGCCACTGCCACGCAGATTCCCAGGAAGATAAAGGAAAGAAGCTTTATAAATGTTGTGTTGATACCGTTAAGTCTTGCTGCGCTTCCGTTGATACCTACCGACTGTGTCAGCAGTTCAAGTGAAGTAAATCTGAAGAGCAGTTTGAACAGTACGATCATCACTATGACTATTATAACCGGCGTCGGGACCGGAATACCCGGTATAAAACTTCCTATCGCAGTTATGATGGGGCTGCTGACTGTAGGAGTCGCACCGCCATTTATCCAGTATGCGATGGAACGTCCGCAGGTATACAGTATCAGCGTCGCTATCATCGGCTGTATCTTAAACACCGCCACCAGGGTACCGTTAAATGCGCCGAAGATCATTGCAACCACGCAGGCCAGAACGAAAGCAGCTATAACCGTACCCGCTCCTATCTCGCTTCCGGACTTAAGTACTTTAACAAATGCACTTCCGGCAATAGCTGCTGCAGCACCCACGCTGATATCCTGTCCGCCGCAGGCTGCGGTAACAAGAGTCATACCTATTGCAAGTACCGCAAGCTCACTTGCACTGTTTATGATACTGATAAGATTTCCTTCAAGAACCGTGTTTCCCTCATTATTCGAAGAGAAACCGATACTAAAGAAACTGGGATCCCTGATTAGATTGAATATAACCAGAAGAGCTATCGCTATGATGGGAATGGTAAGCTGACCAAGGCCACCGCGAAAGATGCTCTTTATATCAAAGCTCTTTTTTGTGTTATCCTTCATTCTTTGTCTCCCCTCCCGCTATGGTTCTCATTACCTGCGCCTGATTAAGCTCGCTGCCTTTTAATTCACCTACGATATGCCTGTCTCTCATTACTATCAGGCGGCTGCAGGTACGCAGCATCTCTTCTATCTCCGACGAAATAAAGGTTACGCTCACACCGTCTTCCGCAAGCTTTAACACCAGCTTTTGTATTTCAAGTTTGGTACCGACGTCGATACCTCGCGTAGGTTCATCCAGTATCAGGTAATCCGGATGTGTCAAAAGCCACCTTGCCAGTATTACTTTCTGCTGGTTACCGCCGCTCAGTGATCCTACCGGAGTCTCGCGGCTGGCAGTCTTGATGCTCAGCGCTTTGATGTATTCATCAGCAAAGGCCTCGGATTCGCTGCGGCTTATGGGTTTAAAGAAACCGTTCATTACCTGCAGAGCCAGGATTATGTTTTCACGTACACTCAGCTCCGCGATTATACCGTCGCCCTTTCTGTCCTCCGAAAGATAACCTATGCCGTTTTTCATCGCCTGTATCGGACGGTCTATCTGAACCTGCTTGCCTTTTATCTTAACGGTTCCGCCGTTCACTTTATCCGCACCGAAGATAGCCCTGACACTCTCACTTCTTCCTGATCCCAGCAGCCCTGTAAAACCGTTAACCTCGCCCTTATGTATCGTAAAATCAAAGGGAAGTGCATTGCTGCTTGAAAGACCTTTAGCCTCATAAAATACTTCTCCCTTTTCTTTAACAATATCGTCTTTTTCCGAAAGGGTATTCAGCTCATCCAGTTCCTTACCTATCATCTTGGAAACCAGCTGTACCTGAGGGAGATCTTCGGTAAGATACTCACCTACCAGTTCTCCGTTTCGCAGAACCGTGATCCTGTCGCACACTTCATAAACCTGCTCCAGGAAATGTGTTACGAAGATGATACCGACACCGCGCGCTTTCAGGTCACGCATAAGCTTAAAGAGCATGTTAACTTCCTTATCGTCCAGAGAGGACGTAGGCTCATCCAGTATAAGCACCTTACACTGCATGTCCACCGCTCTTGCTATGGCCACCATCTGCTGAACTGCCAGCGAACAGTTCCCCAGCTGCTGTCTGGGTCTGGCCGGTATCTGAAGATTACTTAATATCTCCGCAGTCCTTTTCTCATAATCTTTTCTCTTCACCACCATGTTGCTCTCACGGCCGATAAAAATGTTTTCCGCCACCGTCAGATTAGGGCAAAGTGTGATCTCCTGATAAACGGTACTGATACCGTTATTCTGCGCGTCCTGGGGAGAATGGATATGCGCCTCTTTCCCCTCAACATATATGGTACCGTCATCCTTTGAATAAACACCTGTCAGGAGTTTGATCAGCGTGGATTTGCCGGCACCGTTTTCACCCATGAGTGCATGGATCTCACCTTTTCTTAAAGTAAAATCCACATTGTGAAGCGCCCGCACTCCGGGAAAACGCTTCTCGATCCCTCTTAACTTAAGCAGGCAATCTTCCTGCATGGCATTTACCTCCCTGCGAAATTATTAACTGACCTTCAGTTCATGCTTCATACAAAAGCGCAGCCGGCTGTGTTTTTTCTATTACAGTCCGGCTGCGCCAATGGTCTTAGTTCATTAGATTATTCGCCCAGTCCGTAAGTATCGATATCTTCCTGGGTAAGGGTCTTAGCGTCAAAGCCCTTCTCTTCGTTGTAGATAACCTTTGAAGAAGGTGCGCTTCCGCTCTTAATGAAGTCGCTGATAACGCCTGCCTGGAAAGGACTGCACTGGCCATCATAGTTCCATGACTTTGCAAGGAGTTCTCTGAGTGCCCACTTGTTGCAGTCAAAGCCCATTACTATAACCTTGCCGTCCACACCGTGGGTGATACCGTGCTCGTCAAGTGCTGCAACAGCACCCTTAGCCATACCGTCGTTCTCTGCGTAGATTACGTTGAAGTCTTCACCGCTGTTGATAACGGTCTCAACGATCTTCTTAGCTTCTGCTTCATCCCATGTAGCTGTCTGCTGAACAACCTTGTTCATCTTGCCTGATGCGAACTGAGCATCAAGTGCACCGGTACGTCCGATCTGAGCATCGCTGCCCATTGCGCCCTGAATGTGGATTACGTTGTAGGTATCCAGATTCTGTGAAAGGAGCCAGTTAACTGCGGTCTCGCCTTCCTTAGCCATATCGGAAACTACTGCTGCCTCGTAGAGGCTTTCGTCTACATCGATCATACGGTCAAAGAGATAAACCTTGATGCCGGCTTCCTGTGCCTTCTTGAGAACTTCGTCCCAACCGGTGGTCTCCGATGCAGAGATAAGAAGATAATCACCGCCGTCCGTGATGAAGCCCTGAGCTGCCTGAAGCTGCTCATAATTCTTAATGCTGTAGAATGTCTTAAGTTCGTAGCCGTTATCCTTTGAGAAA
>JAEEIK010000102.1 GCA_016281335.1 Lachnospiraceae bacterium
TGTTTTTGGATCCGCCAAAGGCAGGTGAAAGCTTAAAGGAATGGCTGGAAAAGACGGATGAGGTAATATGTCGGAAATAAGGATTTTTCAAGGCAATCAGATAGGCGGTTGTGTTACGGTGATATCGACGGTTTATAAGGGAGAAGTGCACCGTATCATGATCGATTACGGTTCATCCCTTCCGGGCAGCGGCAGGGAAGAGGATTTTAAGTATCCCTGGAAAGATGAACCAGTGGACGCTGTGTTTTTTACACATTATCACGGTGATCACAGCGGGAGACTGATGGAGATACCGGAGGAAATACCTCTCTATATGGGGGCCACAGCAAGACGTGTTATGCTGAATATTCATGAAGCCCTTGGCAAGAGTGAGCGGACCAAAGATGCTGCAGAACACAGAAAAGAAGCGGCTCTGCTTAAGGATAAAAAGAGGATTCATGAGTTCAAACGTATAGTATCTCATTATGAAACAATAAAACTGCCGGGATTCAACATAGAACCGTATAGTGTGGATCACTCTGCATATGACGCATATATGTTCCTGATCGAAGCTGAAGAGATCGATGGAAAGAAATACAGGATACTTCATACCGGAGATTTCAGAGGACACGGAAGACGCGGCAAGGTGATGCTGCCTATAATAGAATCATATGTGCACAGATTCGGTGATCGTAAAGTAGATGCACTTGTTATAGAAGGTACCATGATGAGCAGGTCCGGAGAGGAAGTACTGTCTGAGACCGACATGCAGATAGAAGCAGCAAGATATCTGCATCAGCATAAATGGGCATTTCTGATCTGTTCATCAACTAATCTGGATTCACTGGCTAGTTTCTATCAGGCTGCACAGATGACAGACCGCCGTTACGGCAGATACATGTATGTTTACAGCGAGTATTTCAGTAAGCAGCTGGAACTGTTTACAAAAACAGCAGGCAGCTTTACCGATGTATATAAATTTGAAAAAGTGGCAAGGCTTTCGGATATGGATAACATCCCGCCGGGACAGAAAAATGCTACTCCCATGACACAGCGGGAAATGATGGAGAAGTTTGGATTTCTTGCTATAATAAAACCGGAGGATTTCTGTGAAGCTTATATCGATATGTTTGTCGATGCTTATAAAGCAGGCCGTATAGATGAACCACCGGTACTGATCTATTCCATGTGGGAAGGCTATGTCCGGGAATACCTTACAGGAAAAAACGGTGAGAGCTTACCCAATAAGGCAAAAAACGATCAGTGGATAAGCTTTCTGGAAAGACAGGAAAAAAAGGGAGTTAAGATCAATTATCTTCACACTTCCGGACACGCATCCGTTAAGCTGCTTACAGACGTTATCAATGCGGTAGATCCGCAGGATAAGATATATCCGATGCATACGGAATGCGCGGAGGACTTTAAGGAGCTGGCTATAAAAGAGGAACTGAAGGACAGGATCACAACACTTGCTTAAGGAGCAGGAGAATGAAAGCATATTATCATCTGCCGGGTTTATTTGAATTTTATGAGCTGTACAAAATATTTCTGCGTCTTTTCAGGGAACACAGGGAGTATTTCTATGACTGGTGTGAGATAGGCTCAATCTACGGTGCTCCTGCCGACTGCCTCTGGGGTGGAGGACGTATAGGTTTCGGAGATGAAAAGCCTGAGAATGTTGCTGCTCTGATGAACGAATACGGTATTTCGTCACGTCTTACTTTCAGCAATTCTCTGATCAAAGCAGAACATCTTAATGATAAAAAATGTAATGAACTCTGCAGACTGTTTGAAAATGAAAGAGTAAGAAACGGTGTCATTATATATTCCGATCTGCTGATGGACCACATAAGGGAAAATTATCCCGGATTATATTTTGTATCTTCTACGACTAAAGTGCTCACGGATTTTGAAAGCTTTGAGCAGGAATTAGATCGTAAGGAATATACTTATGTTGTGCCGGATTTCAGGCTTAATAAGGAGTTTGAGAAACTGAATAAACTAACGGATGAGAAGAAAGGTAAAACGGAATTTCTCTGTAATGAATGCTGTGCTTATGATTGTAAGGTCAGGAAAGAGTGTTATGAAAATGTGAGCAGGAAAAGTCTCGGAGAAAACTGTAAAGATCATATCTGCTTTTCAGCCGGCGCTGAAAGAGGCTACCGTTTTTCCGAGGCAATGAAGAATCCTGCTTTTATCGGTACCGAAGATATACTTACTATCTATATGCCAAACGGATTCTCTGATTTCAAGATAGAAGGTCGCGGCCTGGGCAGTGCGGTAAATCTGGAATTTCTTCTATACTACATGACCAGGCCGGAGTATTGGCTTAAAGTAAGAGAGGAAATATACTTAGACAGTATGCTGGATCTCTTCTGAGCTTAAAAGATCATTCATTCAATGCAGGCAGCAGCTTTTGTTCTATAAACTCAACTCTGTCAAATATCCTCGGCTTGAAGGTGCCTGTTATTCCCACAGATATGTTCAGCTCTTTGTTGACATAGATGATATTGCCGCTGTCACCGATCGCAGCATATACATCTCTGTCTTCAAAGGGCTTGTACCACAGGTAACCATAGTTCATGAAGCCGAATCTCTCACCTAGCTTAAGCTGTGCTGAGGTCATCTCTCTTAAGTATTCTCCGGAAATGATCCTTTTTCCGTTATGCATTCCGTCATTCAGTACAAGAGTTCCGATCACGGCCATATCTTTTGCAGACATACATAAACCCCAGCCGGCAGTAACCGCCCCCTGAGGATCAGAATACCATTCATATTTCCTTGGATTCTTATTCATGAAGAAATCAAACTGATCCTCTTTGGAACTGTCTCCATGCAATATGCGTTTTGGAAGATCCAACGGCTCAAAAAGATTTCTGTTTGCAAAATCAATGCATTTCTCTCCGGCAGCTCTCTCTATTATTCCTGCAAGGATCTGAATGCCAAGTGTCGCATATCTGAACTCTCCAGTGATGCCGTTTCGGCCTCCGAGATAATCAAGTGTCGTAAGTGTCCAATCATCGGAAGTACACACTTTTTTCCAGGGCTCTGATCTTCCTTTATACGGAGCAGTCATTGTAAGCAGATGCCGGACTGTTACATCATAGATGGTTTTCTCTCCACGCTTTACTTTGTAATCGGGAAAGAAATCCATCACTTTCTGATCGACACTTGTGATGCAGCCTTTGTCCAATGCGATCCCGGCAAGTAAAGCCATGATGCCTTTGGTAACTGAATTGACATTCATGGCATCTTCGGTTTTGAATCCATGCCAACAGTCATCATAAACCGTCTCACCGTCTCTGATGGCATATATCTGACAGATATTGCTTTCGTTTCCGCTGCTTTCGGAAATGTATCTGTGCAGCTGTTCTCTGTTCATTATCAGTCTCCTTTAGGTTAAGATTCGGACGTCCTAAAAGGAAGACTAATGTTTTTCATCATTATCAGTGTCTGTACTGTTGAATAACCGGTGAATTGCATCATGCATCTGTTCACGGCGTTTACGCTTTGCTTTGATCAGAACATAGCCGATCACTACCAGTGCAACAATGAATAATACGAACTTAAGCAGATTCAGGATTGCGAATATCGCCATTTTTATTTTCCTCCAAGAGTATAATGATCTATTTCCATGATATGAAAGGACCCGGCAGGGATAAAGCATCTCTTTCGGTGCCTGTCATATCACAATTAACGCAGGTCGGTGTACTGACTTTTTTGACAGCCCGGGGATCTCTGAGCAGCTGTACCTGTTGGCCCGGGCCCGGTGCATATACAGGTTGATCCTGTCGTTCAGTCATCCTGACAGTAGTATTCAAAAGATCAGGTTCGGCAGCAAACCAGGCGCAGGCTCCGTTCATATCAAAACCGTAAAACTCCTGCCAGGTCTTAAGATCAAGACAGACCTCGGGTGAGGGATACATGATACGAAGGTAGCCGCCCTTCATGCACAGGTAAAGATTTCCTTCCGCTTCATTATCCGGAGTGGGAAATACTATCGCTGCTTCACCGCATTCATAGAAGATATTATTCAGTATCTTTGCTTTCCTGGAGGTTCCTCCACGTTCCAGACCACCCATCCTGAAGCCCACAGGTTTCGCGTAATAGCCGCTGTGACGGCACTTTCCGATAAGGTTATGTGCTATGATCAGTCTGTCGGTTCCTTCACAGTAGATGCCGTACCCGTTTATTGTATCATTTTCAGCAAGTTTATACCAGCCGCTGGATCCCGGCTCTACGGGTACTTTTGCGGGATCGAACCGTCCTTCCACATTCCAGATTATGTTGTTGTCGATCAGATTGACGCCTTCTTTCGTACATTCGATAAAGATGGCTTCTCTTTGTTCTATACCGTTAACAAAAATGTTTGAAGTGATACGTGTGTTTTCGTTTCCGCAGTCCAGCCACAGATGGTCGGCACGGAAGGTATCTTTGAAAATGTTTCTGCGTATGAGTCCGTTCACGCTGTTATGCAGTTTAATGCCGCCGGCTTCCCAGGAGAGTTCCATCTTCTGCCAGCCCGTTCCTTCTATCTTGTTATCCTCTATCAGCATGTGTTCTGCAAAGAGTCCTGCTATGCCGCACACGCCTGCATTTCTGATCGTGCAACCGCGTATTACCGAATGTCCGATGATCTGACCTTCGATATGTTCATGATGCCAGCATTCATTTCCTATATCGATAGCCAGTGTATTAGCATAATTAACGCTGCAATCTTCTACTATCCAGTGATGTCCGCGAAAAGAGGAAATGGCGCCTCTCTGGGGGACGGGACCTCCGGTTGCGGCGTGTTCACATACTATGCCTTTGATCCTGATATATGAGATAAAGGGTTCTTTAGGCGCAATGCATTGTTCTCTTACAGAGATCTCGATCAGATGATCTTTCGGATCGGCATCGTCCTTTAATCGGAAGTGTACAGTCTGACCGTTTGCTTCTACCCAATAAGTGTTATCTTCTGTACCAAGTAAATGATAGAGTGCCACCTGCTTTAAGGGCCTGCCGTCACAGTATACGCAGCCGCGGCGGTTTAAGTAAGTTGTCATGTCAGTCTTATCATATTCGATAAACAGACGATCATGTATTATATTAACGGCACAGAACGGATTGTATCCGCGGAACATATCGGGATCGAGTTCATGTTTCCATATGCGCCTGGTCTCTTTTCTTATTTCACCGTATGGTCTGGTACCGGAAGAGAATTCAGCAACCGGTTCAAGCTTCCAACCGCTGCTCTCTGTAAAAGCCTTTACCTGTTCAGAGGCACGGATGATCACTTCTTCATCGGGATAAGCTTCATAGCTTATCATATGCTCACTGTCACTGCCGCCCTTTCGGGGTGATAAGCATTCCCTGTAGATACCTCCACGTATGATCACTTTTGTTCCGGGTACCGCTTCTTTTGCGGCCCTGTCAAGTGTCTTAAAA
>JAEEIK010000103.1 GCA_016281335.1 Lachnospiraceae bacterium
TCCATCTCGATTAATATGTTAATCCGGGGATATTCCCCATTTTATAATTATCCAGGAGGAAAATAAAAATGGCAAAGATCTATTATCAGGAAGACTGCAATCTTGACGCTATCAAGGGGATGACAGTTGCGATCATCGGCTATGGCAGCCAGGGACACGCACATGCTCTCAACTTAAAGGAGTCCGGCATCAATGTTATCATCGGACTTTATGAGGGCTCCAAGTCATGGAAGCGCGCTGAGGAGCAGGGCTTCACGGTTTATACAGCTGCAGAAGCTGCCAAGAAGGCAGACATCATCATGATCCTCATCAACGATGAGAAGCAGGCTGCACTTTACAAGGCAGATATCGAGCCCAATCTGGAAGCAGGCAACATGCTTATGTTTGCTCACGGCTTCAACGTACATTTCGGACTTATCAAGGCTCCCAAGGGCGTTGATGTTACAATGATCGCACCCAAGGCTCCCGGCCATACCGTCAGAAGCGAGTATCAGGCAGGCAAGGGTACTCCCTGCCTTGTAGCTGTAGAGCAGGATGAGACAGGCAAGGCTCTTGAGAAGGCACTGGCTTACGGCGCAGGTATCGGCGGCGCAAGAGCAGGTATCCTTGAGACTACCTTCAGAACAGAGACAGAGACCGACCTCTTCGGTGAGCAGGCAGTGCTCTGCGGCGGTGTATGCGCACTTATGCAGGCAGGCTTCGAGACACTGGTTGAGGCAGGTTATGATCCCAGGAACGCATACTTCGAGTGCATCCACGAGATGAAGCTGATCGTAGACCTTATCTATCAGTCAGGCTTTGCAGGAATGAGATATTCAATCTCCAATACAGCTGAGTACGGCGATTACATCACCGGACCCAAGATCATCACCGAAGATACCAAGAAGGCAATGAAGAAAGTCCTTAAGGACATCCAGGACGGTACTTTTGCAAAAGACTTCCTGCTTGATATGTCCAGCGCAAGCGGACAGGTTCACTTCAACGCTCTTCGCAAGAAAGCTGCTGAGCATCCTGCAGAGGTAGTAGGTAAGGAGATCAGAAGCCTTTACAGCTGGAGTGATGAAGACAAACTTATAAATAACTAAAACTTATGATGAGATCCGGCAGGACAACCAAGCAATCGTTTGCGAAACCGGTAAATCAACTGGTGACGGCATGTTTTGCCGTCACCTTTCTTGTAGTATATATACTGACAGTAGTATTGCTTTTTCGTATCGCGGATGATATGAATAAGTATTATATAGGCGCCGGCGTTTTTCTCGTGATTTATCTGCTGATATATATATTCGCGTCGCTGTATGTGACCGGGAAGATCACTGCCATGTTTGCGCCGATAGACAGAGTAAGTTACGGGCTCATGAAAGGCAGGTCAAAAGGCGGGGACGAAAAGAAAGACCTGAAATATCTGGCCGAATCCTTAAGGGAACAGAACGACCATATCCGTGAGATAAGCCGGGAACTGCAGGATGCCAGGGAAGACCTTGATAATGCATTTAATGAAAACAGGATAAGCAAGGAAGGAGCAAGGCTTAAGGAACAGAAATATCTTAGTGAAGTAAAAAGACTGAGCGACAGACAGGAAGGCATCAGTGAGATGAGCAGCCGTATGGAGGAGAGCCTGGAAAAGACCATTCCTCTGCAGGGACTGCTTAATGAGAAGAAAACAAAGGTCTACGATGAGACAAAGAGCCTGAATGAAGCGATCAATGAAAATGCAAGGCTGATGGAAGACAGCAGCGCATCCTTTGACTCAATGAATGAAGGTTTTGATCTCTTGGACGGGATCACGGACTCGGGTACTTCACTGCTTGAGAGCATGTATAATGAGATGACGCTGATACAGTCGGTTGCGGCCCAGCTTAATCTCTATGCGATGAACACCTCACTGGACATGGCAAGAGCAGGAGTCATGAATATCCAGGTATCGGGAGCTCTTGATGAGATAAAGCAGCTTTCGATGAAAATGAGCGAAAAAACCGATGAGGTGATGCTTCAGATCATACAGATCAGAAACACCATGAAGCTCACAAAAGACCAGACCGATGACTGCAGGGACAGAAGCCGCGAATGCAGGGAAAATAATGACAGGCTTGATGAAAACTTTAATGCCATATCCGAAAGCATACGCAAGCTGGTGGAAAACAACGAAGACATGGCAAATGATATAGCACAGCTGACTAACAGCGTGTATGATATGATGCTTCTTGAACAGAAGAGGACAAGAGAGGAACAGAAGCTTTCCGATTCCATTAAGGAATACGGAAATGCCGTTAATCATATAAATAAAAAACCGGAGGAGAAAAGAAATGGGAATGACAATGACTCAGAAGATCCTGGCGGCAGGCGCGGGATTAGACAAGGTGGAGGCCGGACAGCTCATAATGGCTAAACTCAACCTGGTGCTCGGTAATGATATTACCTCACCGGTAGCCATACATGAAATGGAGAAATTTAACAAAAAGGGTGTCTTTGACAAAGATAAGATAGCTCTGGTCCCCGATCATTTTGTGCCCAATAAGGATATCAAGAGCGCGGAGCATTGCAGATGTGTAAGGAATTTCGCTAAGGAAAATGAGATAAGCAATTATTTCGAAGTAGGCGAGATGGGTATAGAGCATGCGCTGCTTCCCGAGAAAGGTCTGACCGTACCCGGAGATGTGATAATAGGCGCTGATTCCCATACCTGTACCTACGGAGCTCTCGGGGCTTTCTCCACAGGCGTGGGATCTACGGATATGGCTGCAGGCATGGCAACGGGTGAAGCCTGGTTTAAGGTGCCTTCGGCAATAAAGTTCGTGCTTACGGGCAAGCCTGCAAAGTGGATCAGCGGTAAGGACATAATCCTGCATATCATAGGAAAGATAGGTGTGGACGGAGCGTTGTATAAATCCATGGAATTTGTGGGTGACGGCTTACAGTATCTGAGCATGGATGACCGTTTCACGATCGCCAACATGGCTATCGAAGCAGGCGGAAAGAACGGCATCTTCCCTGTAGATGAGAAGACAGAAGAATACCTTAAAGAACATACCACACGTGAATATAAGGTATATGAAGCTGATGCCGATGCGGTATATGATGAAGAATACGTGATAGAGCTGGATAAGCTGAAACCTACGGTTTCTTATCCTCATCTTCCGGAGAATACGCATACCGTGGATGAGGCGGGAGATATCACCATAGACCAGGTGGTGATCGGATCCTGTACAAACGGACGTATGGAAGATATGCGCATTGCGGCTGAGATACTTGAAGGAAAGCATATAGCAAAGGGAATGCGCTGCATAGTGATCCCCGCTACCCAGGCCATTTATCTTGAATGCATGGAGAAGGGCTATCTTAAGACCTTTATAAAAGCAGGCTGCGTGGTATCAACACCTACCTGCGGCCCCTGTCTCGGCGGATATATGGGAATACTCGGTGACGGTGAGAGATGCGTGTCCACCACTAACAGAAACTTCGTCGGACGTATGGGACATATCAATTCCGAGATCTATCTTGCATCACCCGCGGTGGCTGCAGCCAGTGCGATAGCAGGCAGGATAGTGGCTCCGGAATAAAGGACAGAGAGGAGATAAGATAAATGGAAGCAAAAGGAAGAGTATTTAAATACGGTGACAATGTGGATACGGACGTTATCATACCTGCAAGGTATCTGAATTCTTCGGATCCGAAGGAGCTGGCAACCCACTGTATGGAAGATATAGATAAGGATTTCGTTAACAAGGTAAAGCAGGGCGATATAATGGTGGCTAACAAGAACTTCGGCTGCGGCTCATCCCGTGAGCATGCCCCGATAGCCATCAAGGCTGCAGGTATTTCCTGTGTCATAGCCGAGACCTTTGCAAGGATATTCTACAGAAACTCAATAAACATCGGACTTCCGATCATTGAATGTCCCGAGGCTGCAAAGGAGATCAATGCAGGGGATGAAGTCAGCATTGATTTTGACAGCGGTGTGATCACCGACAATACCACGGGCAAGAGCTATCAGGGACAGGCTTTCCCCGAGTTCATGCAGAAGATAATACAGGCAAACGGTTTGATAAATTATATAAATGAAAAAGGCTGATAAGATACTGCTGACGGTGATAACACTGTCAGCAGTATTGATACTTGCAGGCGGTTTTATATACAGGAGTTGCTGCAAAAGAGCATCTGCCGTTGAAGTATGGGTAAGTGATGAAAAAATGCAGAGCTATCCGCTTGATATGGATGGAGTATATGAGATCACAACTGCGGAAGGTCATAATACGCTGAAGATAGAAAAGGGCGAAGCAAGGATCATTGATGCGGACTGCCCGGGCGGAGATTGCATGAAGATGAAGATCGACCAAAACGGCGGGAGCATCATCTGTCTGCCTCATAAGTTGTCGATAATTCCGGACAGAGTCGCAGCGGAGGGGACGGATGCAGTCACAAGATAAAAGCGGGGCAGCAAAACTTGCTAAGCTCGGACTGATGCTTGCCCTGGCTGTGATAATGGGATATGTTGAACTGCTGATTCCCATAAGCTTAGGCATGCCCGGGATCAAAGCGGGCTTCGCAAACATAGTGATCCTGTTCGTGCTGTATACTTTCGGCTTTAAGGAAGCTTTGATGATAAGCGCTTTAAGAACACTTATCATCGCGTTTCTGTTTACTTCTCCGGCCATGCTGCTCTATTCATTTACTGCTTCAGTTGTAAGCACTGCGATAATGAATGTATATAAAAGAAAAAGCTGTTTTTCGATATACGGGATCAGCGCTTTGGGCGGAGTTGCACACAATATCACACAGTTTATTGTAGCTCTCATCATAGCTGCATTCGGCAACAGGAATGCTTTGGGCTTTATGCTTTCTTTTTATCTGCCGTTGCTTTTGCTGGCAGGCGAAGCGGCAGGGATGATAAATGCGGTGATAGTGAACGGAATTATGAGGAGGGTAGGGCCCCCTCATCAGAAGGGGAAGGATAGTTTATGTACGCATACATAAAAGGGATACTGGCAGCCAAGAAGGCCGACAGGATAATAGTGGAAGCAGGAGGGATAGGTTATAACGTATTCTTTCCGGCGGGAAGGATAATGCTGCTTCCGAAAAACGGAAGTGAGATAACCGTCTATACCTACACTTCGGTCAGAGAGGATGCGATAAAGCTGTACGGCTTTGCTTCGGAGGACGATCTGGAACTTTTCATCCAGCTGACCGGTGTAAGCGGTGTGGGGCCTAAAGCAGCCCAGGCTCTGCTTTCGGAACTGACTGCATCGGAGATAAGGATAGCCATACTCGGTGAGGATACCAAGACGCTCTGTAAAGCTCAGGGTGTAGCCAAGAAGACTGCCGAGAGGATAATCGTAGACTTAAAGGGCAGAGTGAGCGTGGAAGATGCAGTAGGCCTTGAAATAGCGGATATGAAAGAAGAAGCGACAGATGATGCCGTCGTGGAAGCGGTGGAAGCTCTGACGGCTCTCGGTTACAGCGCGAAAGAAGCAAGAGCCGCAGCCTTAAAGGCAAAGGAGGACGGAGCAGACGGAAGCGAAGCAGTGCTCAAAGGCGCGCTACGCTATCTGTAGGAGGGTGTTATGCAGAAGAGGATGATAGAGACCAGTTTCACGGAAGAGGATCTGAAGATAGAAAATACTTTAAGACCGCAGTTCTTAAAGGACTATATAGGCCAGGAGAAGATCAAGGATAATCTGAAGGTCTTTATCGCAGCGGCAAAAGAAAGAGGTGAAGCACTGGACCATGCACTGTTTTACGGACCTCCCGGACTGGGCAAAACAACTCTTGCAGGTATCATAGCCAATGAGATGGGGGTAGGCATCAAGATCACCAGTGGGCCGGCAATAGAAAAGCCCGGCGATCTGGCGGCCATACTCAACAATCTGAAAGAAGGCGACATACTCTTCATTGATGAGATACACAGGCTGTCAAGACAGGTGGAAGAAGTGCTGTATCCGGCTATGGAGGATTTCGCCATAGACATTATGATAGGTAAAGGCAGCGGAGCCAAGTCCATAAGGCTTGAACTGCCGTCATTCACACTGATAGGAGCGACCACAAGGGCCGGTATGCTGACAGCGCCCTTAAGGGACAGATTCGGGCTGGTACAGAGACTTGAGTTCTATTCGGTTCCCGAACTTAAAAAGATAATAATCAATTCCGCTAAGAAACTATCTGTTAAGCTGGAGGAAGAAGGAGCGGAAGAGATGGCAAGACGAAGCCGCGGAACGCCGAGACTGGCAAACAGGATGTTAAAACGTGTAAGGGACTTCGCTCAGGTAAAGTTTGACGGAGTGATAACCAAAGAAGTTGCAGAGTATGCACTGGACCTTATGGATGTAGACAGGCTGGGGCTTGATCCTTCCGACCGGCGGCTGCTTTTGATGATAATAGATAACTACGGAGGCGGCCCTGTGGGAGTCGAAGCCCTGGCTGCTTCTCTTGGCGAGGATGCCGGGACTATCGAGGATGTATATGAGCCCTACCTCTTACAGAACGGGCTGTTGCTTAGGACAGGCAAGGGAAGAGTGGCCTCGGAAGCGGCATATCTCCACTTAGGGCTTGAAAAACCGCAGGATTAAGTGTATACTGTTTGGAGCAACTGTCACCGGGGGAGAAAAGGAAAACAGTTTTATGGCCGAGAAAAAAGTAATAAAAGTTCTGATAGCCGGCAAGGTTATGACCATGAGCGGCTACGAGAGCGAAGAATATATGCAGCAGGTAGCCAACTATATCAATAATAAGATAGCCGAGTACGATAAGGCAGATTCTTTCAGGCTGGCTAATGATGATGTAAAGCACCGCATACTGGAGCTTAATTTTGCGGACGATTACTTTAAAGAGAAGCTTAAGGCGCAGGAGCTTTCGGAACAGCTCAAGGACAAGATCAATGAGCTTGATGAGATGAAGCATGAATGTGTGAACAATAAGGTCAGGATCGAGAATCTCCAGAAGGAACTGGAAAAACAGCAGGGCAACCTGAAAGAGTACGAGAAGAAGATAGTTGAACTGCAATCGGAACTTCGAAGCGGAGAGAAGCAGCTGGCTGAGATGAAAGATAAGATGAAGAGCGGAAAAAGATAAAACAGCCTTTCGGGCTGTTTTTAACTGTCAGGGGATAGGATGAAGAAACCGGAACTGCTGTTGCCGGCAGGTGAGAGTAAAAGCGTATATATGGCCTTTAATGCGGGGGCGGATGCCGTGTATCTGGGTGCGCCTCTTTTTTCTGCGCGTTCTTATGCGAAGAATCTTGAGACCGCTGAGATCATCGAAGCCCTTGATTATGCGCATCTGTTCGGAAAGAAGATCTACCTTGCCTGCAATATACTGGTCAGAAATGAGGAATTCGAGCTGTTGCCCGGTATCATGGATCCGCTTTATGAACGCGGGCTGGACGGCGTTATAGTACAGGATATCGGTGTGCTTGAATATTTCGGAAAGCGCTATCCTTATCTCCCGCTGCATGCCAGTACCCAGATGAGCATATTGAGCGTTGAGGGCTGTGAATGGCTGAAAAAGCATAAGGTCACACGGGTGGTGCCCGGAAGAGAGCTGTCCCTTGAAGAGATAAAGGCGCTTAAGGAGACAGGGCTGGAAGTGGAGTGTTTCATTCACGGAGCTATGTGCTATTCCTATTCCGGCAGATGTCTCTTAAGCTCACTGGCAGGCGGAAGGAGTGGTAACAGGGGAAAATGCGCAGGCCCCTGCAGGCAGAGATATACCGCAGAGAACGGGAAGAACGGATATTTCTTAAGCATGAAAGATATGAACTCCGTTGATGCGATACCCGAACTGATCGATGCGGGAGTGGATTCCTTTAAGATAGAAGGACGCATGAAAGCTCCGGAATATGTGGCAGGCACTGCCGAGGTATACAGAAAATGCATAGACAGCTATGTGGAAAGCGGGCAGATGCATATAAGCAGACAGGACCGTGAGATGCTGGATAAGCTCTATATAAGGAGTGAAAGACAGGAAGGCTATCTGCATAAGCATAACGGAGCGGATATGGTATCGATATCATCGCCGGCATATTCTAAGGTGTCTGAGGAATGCAAACAAAAACTTGCGGAAAAATACGAGGGCAGGAAACTTAAGCTGACTGCAGATATGAAACTCGTGTTAAGAAAAAATGAAGAAGCCGGGCTTGTTGTCAGCTGCAAAGGAAAAGAAGCAGCTGTAACGGGTGCTGTTGTGCAGGAGGCAAGGAAGGCGCCTCTGTCTGAGGAAGAGACAATATCCAGACTTAAAAAGACCGGAGATACTCCCTTTGAAGCCGGGAGGATCGAAACGGATATTGATGAGGGTATATTTATGCCCGTATCTGCGATAAATGAACTTCGAAGAAAGAGTCTGGACAGACTTGCAGGAGAAATGCTTGCGGCATATATGCGCAAAACCGAGCCTGAAGCAGATACGGAGGCTGAAACAGAGAGAAGCGTATCGGCAAAGCAGCCCTATATTTCAGTAACACTTAATACAGGAGAGCAGCTGTCTGCGGTACTTGATAACTTCAGGGCAGACAGGCTGGTATTGCCTTTTGAGCTTTTCGAAGATAAGTCAGCAAGAGACAGGATAAGGCAGAGCGGCGCAGAGCTGTATATGGCCATGCCTGAGATCGTCAGGCAGAAGGATATTAAATATATAAAAGAAATGCTGGATAAATATGCAAATGAAGCCGATGGCGCAGTTGTAAGCAGTATTGATGCTCTTAATCTCGCAAAAAAGTATTTTAAGCGCAAACAGATACATGCGGATTCTTCTGTTTATGCGATGAATGATCTGAGCGCGGGGATGATACTTGAAGAATGCGCATCCTTTGGTTTATGTACCGAACAGAATCATAAAGAATACAGGGAAATGGCTGATGCCAATCTGGCAGAACTCAATATATACGGCAGGACGCCGGTGATGATAAGCGCGGGCTGTGTACTCATGAATACACAGGGCTGTGACAGAAAGAAAGATACAACAGTTCTGCGTGATGACAGCGGGAGGAGCTTCCCTGTTCTGTTAAAGCATAAAATGTGTTATAATATAATTTTGAATTGCGTTCCGCTGTCCCTGCACAAAGAGTTTTTCAGGGCTTATGCCGACAGGGAATACGGAGGCTTTGGCTTAAGGTTTACGACGGAGAGCAAAAGCGAGACAGTAAGCGTATTGAGACTCTTTGAGGAAGCTATGGCCGGAAGAAGCGCGGAATGTACATATGATTTTACAAGAGGCCATTACAGACGGGGTGCCGAATAGTTGATAAAAGCAATACTGGAAATATTCAGATACGCATATATAGTTGTCATGGGGCTTTATGTTCTCGGGGCTTTTTTGACATGGAGAAAAAGTGTCGGTACCGAGAAGAAGGCCGGTTTTATCTTTATGGAATTCCTGACCTACATCTTTCTGGTCATGGGCATGGTAGGACTTGCTCTTTCGAGATATGATAAAGGTGATGAAGATTCCCTGTATCTGATAGCGGGTCTTAGCGCCGCGGAACTTTTTATGATGTTCATAGTAAAGCGCGTGATGCATCTGATATACAAGCATTGCGATGAACTCCTGCTATGTAATATGAACATGTTGCTTTCGGTAGGTTTTGTGGAGCTGGCCAGACTTAACAGCGTTCATGCCAGAAAGCAGCTGACGATAATCCTGGCATCCATGGCGCTGTTTCTGATCATACCGGCCCTGATAAGACATCTTTCGTTTCTTAAGAGCATATGGCCCTTATACGGTATGGCCGGTGTGGCGCTTTTACTTGTGGTGCTTGTGGGAGGAAGCACGGTATACGGAGCAAAGATCAACATCAATGTGCTGGGAGTTACGTTCCAGCCATCGGAAGCTGTAAAACTGATCTTTGCCTTCTTTATCGCCGGGCTTTTATACAAGACTACGGAAATGAAGCGCATATATCTGTCAGCAGGAATGGCGGCTGTTTACGGGCTGATCCTTGTGGCTTCAAAAGATCTGGGAAGCGCTCTTATATTCTTTGTTATGTATATGACCATGCTGCATATAGCAAGCGGGAAGAGACGCTATCTTTTTGCGGGAGTGCTGCTGATGGCAGCTGCGGGAGTATTGGCATATCTTTTGTTTTCACACGTGAGGGTAAGAGTAGATACCTGGCTGGATCCCTGGGCGGATATCGACAACAAGGGATATCAGCTTACCCAGTCTCTTTTCGGCATAGCTACGGGCGGCTGGTTTGGCATGGGACTCGGACACGGTTCACCCAAGACCATTCCCTTTGTCGAGGATGATTTTGTGTTTTCGGCAATAGCTGAAGAATTCGGAGTTTTCTTCGGCTTGCTGCTGATCCTTTTGTGTCTGAATATAGTGCTTTCCATATTCAGACTTTCCAGCAGGCTGCATGACGGTTTTTACAGGATAGTGACTGCGGGACTTGCTGCAGCATACGGAACCCAGGTGGTACTCACCATAGGCGGAGGTACAAGATTTGTGCCGCTTACCGGTGTAACGCTTCCGCTTGTCAGCAACGGCGGTACATCAGCGCTGTGTTCCATAGTGATGTTTGCCATACTTCAGGGAGTATGGTTTCTGGATGCGGATGAAGGAAGGGAAAAAGAAGAACGCGTGCTGGAACGCCGCAAAATACTAATGAGTGTTAAGGCTCAGGCAGCAAAAGAAAAAAAGAGCCTTGATGATATCTTCGACATAATGGAGGAAGAAGATCCGGATACTTATGAGCTGCTTTTCGGTGATGATGAGGATATAACGGATGATGAGACGCGGACTAAGCAGAATCGGGAGATGTCGGTCTGTTATATCATCTATGCTGTGGTCTATCTGTGCATGTTCTTTAATATAGCGGCGCTTATAGTTTTCCACAGGGATGAGGTGGTGCCGAATTCCTATAACGGTAAATTACTTGCCATTCTTGCTGAAGACAATTCCAGGGGAATCATAATCTCATCCGACGGGGAGCTGCTGGCATACAATCAGGAAGATGATGAAGGAACACAGAGAGTATATCCCTACGGACAGGTTTTTGCACATGCAGTGGGGTATGCAAGCCACGGAGGCATGGGAGTAGAATCCCTGGCAAATATGTATCTGCTTACTTCGGATATCAGTCTATACAACAGGATACAGAATGATCTGGAAGGGAAAAAGGATCCGGGCAACAATGTGTATACAACCCTTGACGCAAGTCTGCAGAAGGCAGCTTATGATGCGATGCAGAACAGAAGGGGAGCAGTGATAGCAACAGAGATATCAACAGGACGGATACTCTGTATGCAGTCAAATCCGGGTTTTGATCCCGAGGATATCGATTTCCTCTGGGACAGGCTGATAAAAGAGGATGACAGCGGCAGATTGTTAAACCGCGCCACTCAGGGACTGTACCCGCCGGGATCGACCTTTAAGCTGCTGACTGCCCTTGAATATATCAGGGAGAATCCGGATGATTATGATGATTTTGAATTCGACTGCAGCGGAAGCTATACAAAAGACGGCGCTGTCGTAAACTGTTTTCACGGTACGGTTCACGGAGAGCAGGATCTGAAAACCGCTTTCGCCAATTCCTGTAATTCGGCTTTTGCGGATATAGGCCTTCAGCTTGATACGGGTAAATTCGGGAAGAGCATTTCGGATTTTTACTTTGATGAAAAACTTCCGGTAGATATGCTATCCAGCATAAGCCGCATAGAGATGAGTGAGGATATGAATACCAATGCCGTCATGCAGACTGCCATAGGACAGGCGCAGACAATGGTAAGTCCCCTGCATCTTAATATGATCACGGCAGCGTTAGCAGCCAAGGGAACTATTATGAAACCCTATCTTCTTGACAGTGTGGTATCTGCTGACGGCAGTGTGATAAAGAGCTATAAGCCCAAAGAACTTAAGAAGGTAATGACGGAAAATGAATGCGATATACTGACCGGGCTTATGGAGGAAGTAGTCAATACCGGCACGGGCAAAGTATTGAATGACAGAGAATATAAAGTGGCCGGCAAAACGGGATCGGCGGAGTATTCCGATTCCGATAAAAAACTGTCACATGCGTGGTTCACGGGTTTTGCACCTTATGATGATCCGAAGATCGCGGTGACGGTGATACTGGAAGGCGGCGGCAGCGGAGGAACAGCAGCAGCGCCCGTTGCAGGAGCCGTCCTGGATGAATATTTTAGGGAGAAGTAAAATGAAGATCAAACGAAGATTTCTGTCAATGCTCATGACTCTGGTGATAAGCATAACGGCTTTCAGCCCGGAGGCAGCATATGTCAGAGCAGATGCAAAGGAAGAAAAGGGAAGCATATCCGGAAACGAAAGCGTGTCAGCCGATACGTCGATCTCCGATGATGTGGTCACCGAAGAAAGTCAGAGCATAAGCACTGATACCGTCAGTGAAGATGTGGTATCGGACAATGAGCCTGATATAGTCGAACCTGAGAAGACCGTATGGGAAAAAGACATGCTAAATTATGACGGGACTCCGGGATACTGGGTGGCAGGACTTGAAAAGGAAGGCTATACATATACCGGAAAAGCCATTAAACCTGAAGTGCGTCTTTATTACGGAACAAGAAGACTTTGGCCGGGACGTGATTATTCCGTAAGTTATAAGAATAACAAGAATGCATCATCCTGTGATGACGAAACGCTTTATACTACAGAAGCAGCAATGAAAAAAAGCAGTGCTCCGTACGTGAAGTTTACGCTCAAGGGGCAGTATAGCGGTACTATCATCAGGAATTTCAAGATAAGTAAGAAGAGTCTTTCGGATAACGATATCAGAATAATCACCGTATACGGTAAGCAGGGGAAAAAGGCATTAAAGCTTAAACCGCTTGTATTTCTTAACGGAATAAGAATGCCGGCGTCCTCTTTTAAATATGATTACGGTCAGTATGACCAGGGACTGACGGAAGCGGGCGTATATGATGTGACGCTTTATGCAAAGGATAAGAGCAATTTCGCGGATACGGCAGTCGGAAAGGCTGTAGTATACAATGCTGCGGGCATGATCAATGTGGCAAAACTTAAGGCTAAGACAGCTGACGGGAAGAAGAGCTATGATCATACGGGAAACGCGATAGAACCGATATACGAACTGTATAAGGGTAAGCAGCCGGCAGGTCTTAAGGTCGGCGAGGATGTGCTGATAAGCTTTGAAAACAATGTACAGGCTGGAACTGCAAGAGTGCATATAAGCGCGGTTCCGGGTTCGACCAAATGCTACGGACACAAGAGCGTTACTTTTAAGATCAAAAAAGCAAAAACAGATCTTGCTGCTGCGGATACCTCGCTGGTATTCATAGATGATAAGGGTGATATAAGCGAAAGCTATACAGCTGTATATACCAAGAACGGTACCAGGCCCGCTGTCAGCGTATCATGTAACGGTACCAGACTTGTATACGGCACGGACTACAGCATCAGCTACAAGAATTACAAGAAAGCCGGTGTGACGGCGACTGTCACGATCAAAGGAAAAGGAAGTTACAAGGGTAAGTATTCCAGGGATTATCAGATAGAGAAAGCCTCCCTTGACGATATGTTCTTCCTGGCCGGAGATGTCAGCTATTCAACGAAGAAATATGCCTACCAGAAGACCACGATCATATTCGAGGACAGTTACGGTAAGGTTATGAAAGCGGGAAGGGATTATGAGTCTTATAAAAAAGGCGCTTCCTCTCACGGAACAGTTTTTGAAGCACCCTCCGAAGCGCCTGTTGCGGATTCCCAGATAAAGCTGACACTCAAAGCCAAAGAGAACGGTAACTATACCGGAACCGTAAGCGCCAACTATAAGGTAATCAGCAAAAAGAAGAATATCTGCAATGCAGAGGTGAGCCTTGTAAAGAAACCCGATAATAACGGGGGTAAAGTTTCTGATTTCTATCCGAAGGAACTAAAGGTCAGACTGAACGGTAAGAAGCTGACAACGGATGATTACGAGATCATCAGATATGACAGCATCGTCAAGAGTGGCGGAAAGATAATAGTGATAATACGCGGTAAGGGCGAATACGGCGGTATCAAAAAGACTGTGGTGGATCTGGCGCCAAAGCCCGAACCTCCGAAGGAAGAGGATCCGGAACCTGAACCCGAACCGGAATATGATCATGACAGGATCATATGGAATGCCCTTTACGCGCTCTGCGGGAACAATGCCTACGGCGCTGCAGGACTCATGGGCAATCTGTATGCAGAGTCATCCTTAAAGGAAACCAATCTGCAGAATTCCTGCGAAAGCAGACTCGGCATGAATGATGCGGCATATACCGCAGCTGTGGATAACGGGACATATACCAACTTCGTTCATGACAGCGCAGGCTATGGTCTGGCCCAGTGGACCTATTATACCAGGAAGCAGGGACTGTATAACCATGCAAAATCAACTAGCAGATCCATAGGAAATCTGAACATGCAGCTGGAATTCCTGAGTATGGAGCTCAACCAGAGCTACAGGGGAGTGCTGGCAGGCCTCAGGGGAGCAGGCTCGGTTGAGGATGCTTCGTATATAGTGCTGACCCAGTTTGAAAAGCCGAAAAATCAGGGGGCTTCTGTTCAGGCACTCAGAGCGCAGTATTCAAGAACGTTTTACGCGAGATATGCTAATGCACAATAAACCCCTCATCAGTCAGCCTTCGGCTGGCAGCTTCTCCCCAGAGGGGAGAAGCCGGAGGGGGACACGGGAGAAATCAAAAAAATGCTTGCAAAATAAGGGGCTTAGTGGTATCATTGCAGGAGTAACAAGAGTAGGTCGCAAGCCTACTCTTTCTTATGGATATCATGATGGGGCGCAAAGCCTTACAAAAATGGAGGAATATCAAGATGAATAGCGAACTTATGGAGATCCTGGATGTGCTTGAAAGAGAGAGGGATATCAGCAAGGCAGCCATAATAGAGGCGATCAAGAACTCTTTGGTCACTGCCTGCAGAAATCACTTTAAATCCGCGGACAACATTAATGTTGATTTCAATGAGGAAACCTGCGAGATGCATGTTATCGCCACCAAGGAGGTAATAGAGCTTGCGGATGATGTAATGGATCCTGCCATAGAGATCAGTCTTGATGAGGCAAGAGAGATAAAGGAAGATGCAAAGCCCGGTGATTTTGTTGAAGTAGAGATCAATTCAAAAGAATTCGGACGCATCGCCACACAGAATGCAAAGAACGTTATCACCCAGAAGATACGTGAAGAAGAGAGAAATGTGGTATACAACCAGTTCCTTGAGAAGAAGAGGGACGTTATCACAGGTACAGTACAGAGACGTGTCGGAAGAGGTTATTCCATTAACCTTGGCAAAACAGATGCGCTGCTTCCCGATTCGGAGACTGTTCCCGGCGAGAGACTTAAGCAGGGCGGACGCATTAAGGTATTTGTTATAGATGTTATCAATACCAATAAGGGCGCAAAGATAACTGTGAGCCGTTCACATCCCGAGCTTGTAAAAAGACTTTTTGAAGCTGAGGTGACCGAGATCAAGGACGGTACCGTAGAGATAATGAACATAGCAAGAGAGCCCGGAAGCCGTACCAAGATGGCTGTAAGGAGCAACAATCCCAATGTTGATCCTGTGGGCGCTTGTGTAGGTGTAAACGGAAGCAGGGTAAATGCCATAGTCAGCGAGCTCTTCGGCGAGAAGATCGATATCATCAACTACAGTGAGAATCCCGGTGAGCTTATCCAGAACGCTCTGTCTCCTGCTAAGATAGTGAACGTTTTCGCTGATCCCGATGCACAGACAGCAAATGTCGTGGTTCCGGATTCACAGCTTTCGCTTGCTATAGGCAAGGCAGGCCAGAACGCAAGACTTGCTGCTAAGCTTACCAACTACAAGATCGATATCAAATCCGAGACTCAGGCCCGTGATGCATACGGCTTCAGGATCGAGGATTACTATGAAGACGAAGACGGTGAATATACCGATGAGTATGTAGAGGAAGAGTATGCCGGTGATGGAGACGGACAGGATTCTTAAGCTGCTGGGGCTTGCAAAGCGAGCAGGAAGGCTTAAAAGCGGAAGCTTTCAGACAGAGGAAGCAATAAAGGGCGGTAAGGCAGTACTGGTGCTTATCACCGCGGATTCCTCCGAGGCATCAAAAAAAGGCTGGATCGATATGTGTACGTTTTATGAGACGGAATACAGGATATTCGGCAGCAAAGAAGAGATGGGGCATGCGCTTGGAATGGAGTACAGAGCAGTGGCAGCCCTGACAGACGAAGGGTTTGCGAAGAAGATATTAAGTATTATAGATGAAACTAATTGAGGAAAGGTAAGGCGGTTTTATGGCAAAAAGAATCAGTTTATTTTCAAAGGAATTTACGGGTAGCGACGGTAATGCGCCCAAGAATGCCCTTATTATCGAACTGTTAGCTAAGCATGGCATTGAAGGCAAGACAGCCTCAAGCAACATAAGCGACGAGGAAGAGACCATGATAGCTGCAGAGCTTAAAGCCCAGGGCTTTAAGAGGGCAGGGGAAGCCGAAGCTGCTCCGGTGAAGACTCCCGAGAAAAAGCCGGAAGCCGCAGAAGAAAAGAAGGAAGCTGCGCCTATGCCTGAAAGCGTAAAAGCGCCCCAGCCCGAAAAGAAGCCGCAGCCGGCCCCTGCAGCAAACCAGGGACAGCCTCCAAAGAAGAAGAGGAGCATCATAATCGTCGGCGGAAACAGCGGACATTCACAGCAGCAGAGACCGGGGGCTCCTCAGAGATCGTCAAGCGCGCCTCTTAACAGGGGGCCGATACGTCCGAGGGATAATCTGATAGACAGAGCTGGAGCTATATCCAATCGTCGCGAAGCTGAAGAAGCAAGGATAAGAAATGCCGAAGAGGCTAAGATACGTGAGCAGGAAGCTGCTGCAAGAGAACAGGAGAGCAAGGCTGTTGCCGAAAAGCCCGCAACTGCTCCTGCAGTTCAGCCCGTAAGAGAGCCTGCAAGACCGCAGACTCAGACTCAGAACAGACCTGCAGCGCCGTCAGGGCAGGGAGCTGCAAGGCCTGCAAGACCTGATTTCAGAAACAATCAGGGACAGAGGGATCAGAGAGGCTTTAACAACCAGTCAAGACCCGGCGGAGGCAGACCTGCACCCGCTGCAGCAAATAGTCCCCAGCCCCAGAATAACGACAAGGGCGGAAGGAAGCATAACAATAAGGATAAAGACAGGGATAAGCGTGACAGAAGAGATGCGATGTTTGATGAGGACGGAGCAGTTGGACACGGCAGAAACAGCAACGCCGGACGCTTTATCAAACCTGTTGCAAAGAAAGTTGAGGTACCCGAGGACGATATCAAGGTGATAGTTCTTCCGGAGAAGCTCACGATCAAGGAACTTGCGGATAAGATGCGCGTGGTTCCGGCTGAGATAGTAAAGAAGCTCTTTATGCAGGGCGAGATGGTGACGGTCAACCAGGAGATCAGCTTCGAAAAGGCCGAAGAGATCGCCATAGATTATGAGATCATGTGTGAAAAAGAAGAGAAGGTGGATGTGATCGCCGAACTCCTTAAGGAAGATGAGGAAGATGAGAACAAGCTTGTTCCCAGACCTCCCGTTATCTGTGTTATGGGTCATGTCGATCACGGTAAGACTTCCCTGCTTGATGCAATAAGGAAGACCAATGTTACCGATAAGGAAGCCGGTGGTATTACCCAGCATATCGGTGCATATATGGTTAAGATCAACGACCGCGAGATCACTTTCCTGGATACGCCGGGACATGAGGCCTTTACTTCAATGCGTATGCGTGGCGCCAATTCCACGGATATCGCAATACTGGTGGTAGCTGCGGATGACGGTGTGATGCCTCAGACCGTAGAGGCTATCAACCATGCCAAAGCTGCAGGAATAGAGATCATAGTAGCAGTCAATAAGATAGATAAGCCCGGAGCAAATATTGACAGGGTTAAGCAGGAACTCACGGAATACGAACTTGTAGCGGAAGACTGGGGCGGTTCCACGATATTCGCGCCCGTATCCGCAAAGACCGGCGAGGGCATAGAAGACCTGCTGGAAATGATACTGCTTACTGCCGATGTGCTTGAACTTAAGGCTAACCCGAGAAGAAGGGGAAGAGGTCTGGTAATAGAGGCAGAGCTGGATAAGGGAAGAGGTCCCGTGGCTACGGTA
The DNA here is from genome assembly GCA_016281335.1 of Lachnospiraceae bacterium. Lineage (GTDB taxonomy): Bacteria > Bacillota > Clostridia > Lachnospirales > Lachnospiraceae > NK4A136. Next base: position 18,081 of record JAEEIK010000103.1, read on the forward strand.
CTTGTACAGAAGGGTACCTTGAGAGTCGGAGATTTCATATCAGCAGGAGCTGCTCACGGTAAGGTCAGGGCCATGGTGGATGACAAGGGACGCAGGGTAAAGGAAGCAGGACCTTCCACACCTGTTGAGATCCTGGGACTTGACGATGTGCCCAATGCAGGCGAGATATTTATCTGCCATGCAAATGAGAAGGAAGCAAAGAACTTTGCCGATACCTTTATTGCACAGAACAAGGAGAAGCTCTTAGAGGATACCAAGGCTAAGATGAGTCTTGACGACCTGTTCAGTAAGATACAGGAAGGCAATCTGAAGGAACTGAACCTGATAATAAAGGCCGATGTACAAGGTAGCGTGGAAGCCGTGAAACAATCGCTTACCAAGCTGTCCAATGAGGAAGTAGTTGTCAAGGTGATCCACGGCGGCGTAGGAGCCATCAATGAATCGGATGTTGTACTTGCAAGCGCGTCCAATGCGATAATCATAGGTTTTAACGTACGTCCCGATGCGATGGCCAAGCAGACTGCAGAGCGCGAGGGCGTGGATGTAAGACTTTACAAAGTCATTTACCAGGCTATTGAAGATATAGAAGCTGCAATGAAGGGTATGCTGGATCCGGTATTCGAGGAGAAGATCATCGGACATGCGGAGGTAAGGCAGATATTCAAGGCTTCTGCAATAGGAAATATCGCAGGTTCCTATGTGCTTGACGGTGAGTTTAAGCGCGACTGCAAGATCCGTATCAGGAGAGGTGACGAACAGGTTTATGAAGGCAGCCTGTCTTCGCTCAAGAGATTCAAGGACGATGTTAAGGAAGTCAAGGCAGGATACGAATGCGGTCTTGTATTTGACGGATACGACGGCATGCAGGAACTGGATATCGTCGAAGCATACATTATGGTTGAGGTGCCGAGGTAAGTGAGAAAGAACAGCGTTAAAAATATTAGGATCAATTCCGAAGTACAGAAGATATTGTCCGAACTCTTAAGATCCGAGATCAAGGATCCCAGGGTGCCCGAATTCACTTCAGTGACTGATGTGGAAGTGGCGCCGGATCTGAAGACCTGTAAGGTCTATATCAGCACGCTCGGAGGCGAAGAGGAAGAAGCGGGGGCACTGGAGGGCCTTAAGAATGCAGAGGGCTTTCTTAAGCGAGAACTGGCCAGAAGCCTGAATTTAAGAAATACTCCGGAGCTAAAGTTTTATGCGGATCACTCGATATCTTACGGCAATCACATGTCACAGCTGATAGATTCCGTAAGTAAACAGGACCATGAGATGCAGAAGAAACGCGGAGAAGAGTAATGAGTTTTGATCTCTTAAGGGAAATAGGAGAAGCAAAAAGCATAGGGATAACAGGACACATAAAGCCGGACGGGGACTGTATAGGTTCTTGTCTGGCACTTCTTATGTATCTGAGAAAAGTTTTTCCGGAAAGAAATATCGAGCTTTTTCTTGAAAAGATCGCGCCCTGCTTTAAAGATATTCCCGGTAGGGAACTGATCATTTCCGATTTTCCGGACAGAGCTCCTTTTGATGTCTTTATAGTCTGTGATACAAACAAAGAACGTACCGGAGATGCGGAAAAGTATTTTGACTGCGCAGTTAAGACGATAAATATCGATCACCATATCAGCAATAAGGACGGATGTGCCATGGTGAATCATGTGGAACCGGATGCATCTGCAGCAGGTGAAGTTCTTTTCAAACTTATGGATAAGCAATACCTTGACACTGATATCGCAAAGCTTTTGTGCATGGCCATAGCCCATGATACCGGTGGATTCCATTATTCCAATACTACGCCCGATACCCACAGGATCGCCGCAGAACTGCTGGAATACGGTTTTGATTATGCGGGTATGATGGATGAGACTTTTTACTTCAAGACTTATAAGCAGAATAAGCTGATAAGCGAAGTGGTCATGGAATCAAGACTCCATCTGAATGGGAAGGTAATAAGCGGAACTCTGACTCTGGACCGTATGCATAAACTGGGTGTGACAAAAGATGATACGGACGGCATAGTTAACCAGCTGCGTATCACGGAAGGCGTGGAATGCGCGATGTTCGTATATGAGAAGAAACCGGGAGTGTTCAAGGCCAGCCTCAGGGCTTCCACCGATAACATCGACGTGTCAAAGCTAGCCGAACATTTCGGAGGCGGAGGTCATGTGAGGGCTTCCGGCTGTGAGAGGGAAGGCGTGACGATAGAAGAGTTTGTGGATGAACTGGTAAAAGAGGCGGCGCTGCAACTTGATGTATAACGGGATCATTAATATATATAAAGAAAAGGGCTTTACCTCTTTTGATGTGGTGGCTAAGCTACGGGGGATGCTGCATCAGAAAAAGATCGGACATACGGGAACTCTGGATCCCGATGCCGAAGGCGTGTTGCCGGTATGTCTCGGACAGGCCACAAAGCTCGTAAGTATTCTTACGGATAAGACCAAAGAATATATCTGTGAACTGCGTCTGGGTGTACGCACGGATACCGAGGATATGAGCGGAACAGTGCTTGATGCTTCCGAAGTTATCCCGGAGGAAGAGGAAGTAAGAAAGGCCATAAATTCTTTTATCGGTGAGATAGATCAGATACCACCCATGTATTCAGCGATAAAGCAGAACGGGAAACGGCTCTATGAGCTGGCAAGGGCAGGGGAGATTGTTGAAAGGCCGGCACGCAGGATAATCATATACGGAATAGAGATATTAAAGTTTGAACTTCCGCTTGTCACCATGGTTGTCAGCTGCGGCAGCGGTACCTATATCAGATCATTGTGCAGGGATATAGGTGACAGCTTAGGCTGCGGCGGTGCCATGCAGAGTCTGGTGCGTACACAGAGCGGTAATTTCTTTATTAAGGATGCCCTGAAACTCAGTGATGCGGAAGAGCTGCTTAAAGAAGGAAAACTGGAAGAAAGACTTGTAAGAATAGAGGATATATTTGAAACATATCCTTATGTAAGGGTAAGGTCAGAAGCCGAAAAGAAATTAAAAAACGGCAATGCGCTCAGTGTTGAAGAAACGGAGGGCATTGATCCAGGATATAAAGGAAAGTGCCGCATGTATGACTATAGCGGCAGCTTTACCGCAGTGTATGAGACTGACGGAAGAATGATGAAGTGTTTTATGTATTTTGGGGAGGCCTGACGTTTCCCCGGGTAGAACGTATATGAAGATAATAAAGCGTATCGAAGATATAATCCTTGATGATCCCACGGCTGTGGCCCTGGGGAAATTCGACGGTGTACATGCTGGACACCGTAAACTCCTTAAAGAACTCTTAAGCGCAAAGGAAGACGGGCTGAAGGCTGTCGTTTTTACTTTTGACCCTTCACCGGATACCCTCTTCGGAAAGGGCGGTTATAAGCAGCTTTCGACCATGGCCGAGAAAGAATACATACTCGAAGAACTGGGAGTTGATGTGCTGATAGAGTATCCGCTTACCAGGGAAAGCGCAGCCATAAAGCCGGATGATTTCGTGGAAGAATTTCTGGTAAAAAGCCTGAATGCAAGGCTTATTGTTGCAGGAGCGGACCTCTCTTTCGGCGCAGGCGGGAAGGGGGACTTTGCCCTGCTGAACGCCCTGAGAAATACTTACGGATATGAGACCATAGAGATTGAAAAGATGATCTTCTGCGGTAAGGCTATAAGCTCCAGCCGTATCAGATCCATGATAGAGGGTGGAGCAATGGAGGAAGCGGATGCCTGCCTCGGAAGACCGTATTCCATACTCGGAATAGTTAAGGAAGGCAAGATGCTCGGAAGAGAACTGGGCTTTCCTACGGCTAATATGGAGATACCCGATGAAAAAGTGATACCGCCTTACGGGGTATATTTTTCGACCGCTTATCATCAGGGACAAAAATACCCGGCGATAAGCAATATCGGTTTACGTCCCACGGTGGAGGGAACCGGCGTGCCGAGGTTAGAGACTCATATACTTGGATTCGATAAAGATATCTATGATGAAGAGCTTCTTGTGGAGCTTGAACATTTCCACAGGCCCGAGCGGAAATTTGCGTCGGCAGAAGAGCTGAAAACGCAGATAGAGGCTGATCTTGAGGCCTTCAGGACTATATATAGTGGTTGACAGAATATAGTTATTTCAATTAAAATTATCCATATGCGAAGGAAGGAAGACAGGATAAGTCTTATAAGTATGCTTATCATGGCTGCATTGTTCATTGCGGTTTTCTTTTTGCTGTTTCCGGGCTTTATGTCTACTGCCGGAGAGAGTGACGACAATGACGGGACCCAGGAAGAAACAGGGATCACTGATTTCGCAGCCGGCGCCGGAGAGGTGATCGAACTTGACGGCGGTGGCGTACTCTCATATCAGAGCGTTGAATTCTCCGAAGATGTGAATATAAATGAAGCGCTGGAATCGGGCCTGCTGGTCTGTGCAGGCGCGGAAAGGGGCATTAACGAGGCAGCCCAGAGCGCCGAACCTCTTGATGAGCCTCCGAAGTATTACGGTTATTATAATCTGGGCGTTGCCAATGTCAGCAATCACCTGAATATAAGGGAAAAGCCGGTGGACGGCAAGCTGGTGGGCAAGATGTCCAACAAGGACGGCTGCGAGATACTCAGTGTGGAAGATGGCTGGGCTCATGTGAAATCGGGCAAGGTTGAGGGCTATGTCAGTATGGAATACCTGCTGGACGGAGCTGCTGCCCTTGCGGTTGCCAATCAGGAAGCCAAGCCCATAGCAACGGTTACAACTGATGCGCTGAGAGTCAGGGAACAGCCTAACACTGACTGCCCGGTGGTTACAACCGTGGCAAAGGGTGAAGAGCTGATTGCGGTGGAAGAGAGTGACGGCTGGGTCAAGCTGGACCTGGACGGCGATGATGCTTATGTTTCGGCTGAGTACGTAAATATAGAAAAGAGGCTGTTTACGGCAATTACCATAAACGAGCTTCTCTATGGAGCCGGAGTATCGGATGCCAGAGTGGATATGTGCGAATATGCAAAACAGTTCATCGGTAACCGTTATGTCTGGGGAGGTACCTCCCTTACCAAGGGTGTCGACTGTTCCGGTTTCACCATGCAGATATATAAGAGATACGGCATAAGCCTGCCTCATCATGCAGCTACCCAGGCAGGTTACGGCAAGAAGATCAAGGCTTCCCAGTTAAAACCCGGAGACCTGGTATTCTATGCAAAGGGCGGACGCATTAATCACGTTGCGATCTATATCGGTAACGGACAGGTGGTACATGCTTCTTCGCCGAAGACGGGTATCAAGATATCCAATTACAACTACCGTGCTCCGGCTAAGATGATATCTCTTCTGCCCTGATATTTATAGTGCAAGTTCACACAAAGTGTGATATAATAAATTTTAGCGTTTCTTTTGCTAAAAAAGTTGAGAAGGAGGCCGAAAATGGCAAAAAAATGGGTTTATCTTTTTAACGAAGGCTCCGCTGACATGCGGGAGTTACTCGGGGGTAAGGGGGCGAATCTTGCAGAGATGACTAACCTCGGATTACCGGTACCGCAAGGTTTCACTATTACTACAGAGGCCTGCACACAGTATTATGAGGATGGCCGTCAGATCAATGACGAGATCATGGCTCAGGTCAATGAATATGTTGCAAAGCTCCAGGAGATCACCGGCAAGAAGTTCGGTGACAAGGAGAATCCTCTCCTGGTTTCCGTACGTTCGGGCGCAAGAGCTTCAATGCCCGGTATGATGGATACCATACTTAACCTCGGACTTAATGAGGATGTGGTAGCCGTACTTGCTGAGAAGTCTCAGAATCCCCGTTGGGCATGGGACTGCTACAGACGTTTCATACAGATGTATTCCGATGTCGTAATGGAAGTAGGTAAGAAGTATTTTGAGCAGCTCATCGATAAGATGAAGAGCCGCAAGGGCGTTAAGCAGGACGTTGAGCTTGATGCAGACGATCTCAAGGAACTGGCTAACCAGTTCAAAGCAGAATATAAGAATAAGCTGGGAGAGGATTTCCCTACGGATCCTCAGGTACAGCTGGTAGGCGCTATCAAGGCCGTATTCCGTTCATGGGATAACCCCAGGGCAAACGTATACAGAAGAGACAATGATATCCCTTATTCATGGGGAACAGCCGTAAACGTACAGTCCATGGCATTCGGTAACATGGGTGATGACTGCGGTACAGGTGTTGCTTTCACACGTAACCCGGCTAACGGTGAGAAGGGCCTCTTCGGTGAATTCCTTACCAATGCACAGGGCGAGGACGTGGTTGCAGGTGTACGTACTCCCATGAAGATAGCGGAAATGGAAGAGAAGTTCCCTGAAGCATTCGAGCAGTTTGCGGATGTATGCCAGAAACTCGAGTCACATTACAGGGATATGCAGGATATGGAGTTCACTGTTGAGCACGGAAAGCTCTACATGCTGCAGACACGTAACGGAAAGAGAACGGCTCAGGCTGCTCTTAAGATAGCCTGTGATCTTGTTGATGAAGGCATGAGAACCGAGGAAGAGGCTGTTGCGATGATAGATCCCCGTAACCTCGATACACTGCTTCATCCTACTTTTGACCAGAGCGCTATCGTGCGCGCGCGCCTGATAGGCAAGGCTCTCGGCGCAGCTCCCGGCGCAGCTTCCGGTAAGATAGTATTTACCGCTGCAGACGCAGAGGACTGGGCAGCAAGAGGAGAGAAAGTCGTACTCGTACGTCTTGAAACCTCACCCGAGGATATCACCGGTATGAAAGTATCACAGGGTATACTGACAGTACGTGGCGGTATGACCAGCCATGCAGCCGTTGTTGCGCGTGGTATGGGTGCATGCTGTGTATCCGGCTGCGGTGACATCATCATGGATGAAGAAAACAAGAAGTTTACCCTTGCCGGCAAGGAATACCACGAAGGCGATGTCATCTCCTTTGACGGTACCACCGGTAATATATATGACGGCGCGGTTCCTACCGTGGACGCACAGATAGCAGGCGAGTTCGGACGCATCATGGCATGGGCCGACAAGTATCGTACACTGAAGGTACGTACCAATGCCGACACACCTCACGATGCAAAGAAGGCAAGAGAGCTCGGCGCAGAAGGCATAGGTCTCTGCCGTACCGAGCACATGTTCTTCGACGAAGACAGGATCGAAGCTTTCCGTGAGATGATCGTTTCCGATACCGTTGAAGAAAGAGAAGCAGCTCTTGAGAAGATCGAGCCTCTTCAGCAGGGCGACTTCGAACAGCTCTTCGAAGCTATGGAAGGTAACCCCGTAACCATCCGTTTCCTGGATCCTCCTCTTCACGAGTTCGTTCCCAGGACACCCGAAGATATCGAGAAACTTGCCAAAGCAAAGGGCAAGACCGTTGAACAGATCAAAGCGCGCATCGAAGGCCTCGTAGAGTTCAACCCGATGATGGGTCACCGTGGTATCCGTCTGGATGTCACCTATCCCGAGATTGCTAAGATGCAGACTATCGCAGTCATCCGCGCTGCAGTCAATACCAAGGCTAAACATCCCGACTGGACCGTAGTTCCCGAGATAATGATCCCTCTTGTAGGTGATGCCAAGGAGCTCAAGTTCGTTAAGGATATTGTTGTAAAAGCAGCTGACGAAGAACTGCAGGCGCTTAAGAGCGACCTCAAGTACGAAGTAGGTACCATGATCGAGATCCCCCGTGCGGCTCTTACCGCTGATACCATTGCAAAAGAAGCTGAATTCTTCTGTTTCGGTACCAACGACCTCACCCAGATGACCTACGGCTTCTCACGTGATGATGCCGGCAAGTTCCTGCAGGCTTACTACGAGAGAAAGATCTTCGAGAACGACCCGTTTGCGCGTCTCGACCAGGACGGTGTCGGCGAGCTCATGGATATGGCCATCAAGAAGGGCAAGAGCGTACGTCCCGAGATCCACTGCGGTATCTGCGGCGAGCACGGCGGAGATCCTTCCTCCATCGAGTTCTGCCACCGCATCGGACTCGACTATGTATCCTGCTCTCCTTACCGTGTGCCCATCGCAAGACTCGCGGCGGCACAGGCAGCCATCGCAAACAGAAAGTAATTGTCTCCTACGGGAGTGTATCGGAACGGCAGGCTTATCAGCCTGCCGTTTTTTTTGCTAACGTACGCTTCCCGCAGGGAGCAAATAAAGCCACGCCTGGTCGCTATGCACTAAGCTCGGACTTCGCAGCAAAACGATCCTGCTTCTCGAAAACGTCTTCGCTTCGCGAAGATTTTCTCAAAGCGGATCTGCTGCTCGTCCTCACTAAGTGCTCCGCTCAGGGCAGCTGCTTTATTACTCCCTGCGGGAAGCTGACAGGAGAAGAAAAACGGATTAGCGGTTTGGTAATATGACTTGTATTCAGAAAAAATATATGATATATTGCTTTTTGAAGCGTAGCAAATTCTATTAATTCGATAATCTTTTATCTGTAACATCTGAATCTCCTATGCTTTTTATCACATTTTATTTATTTGAGCAGGGGATGAGGATGATAATACGTTCAGAGTTCTCTGTATCATAAAGAATCAAGAGGGCTGTGAATGGGAAAAAACAACAACGTTATAATTAATTTTCTTTCGGACAAGAGAAGATTTGCCGACATGATAAATGCAGAACTTTACGGTGGATATCTGCTGTGGGTTTACCATGGTGAAGAAGAATGGGATGGTCCCAGGACTCTGAAAGATATGATGGATTTTGGGGATGATCATGATGGCTTCAGTAAGGTATTCAGGAATTATGAACCGCAGCTGCTGTGTATTAATGAGATGCATGATACGGAAAAGTATCAGACAGAGCTTAAGGCTTTATTTGAACTATTAAGACTACGTTCCGATAAAAAAGCATTAAAGAACCTGGTAACGGAGGATGAGCGATATAATAAGCTTGATCAAGAAACATATGAGACTGCAGCGGTGCTGATGAATGCACCGTCACTTCTTAAGAAGAAACAGGAATATTCAGATAGCGAAGGGAGGGCATACAATATGTGTAAAGCATTAAGAGACTGGGAAGCAGAGATACGTGAAGAAAGTGCCGAAGAAATAAAAAAGAAAGATGCGGAATTGGAAAAGCAAGCCGAGGAACTCGATGCTTTGGAAAAAGAAAACGCCATGCTGCGTGCCAAGCTTGAGGCTGCGGGATTGGAATAGTGTGTTCGTTAAAGTGGGCCGCGTCAGGCAATTAAAGACGCGGCTTTTTTTATTCCTTGCGGGAAGCAGACAATGCGTGTTGTATTTGTAAAAATGCAATAAGTGCTGTATAATATTTCAGTTAGGTCGGAGGGCGGAAAGCTGAGATGGAGTCAATCAGAGAACCGTCCCGCTGATCAGAAATGGAGGAAGGCTTTATGAAGCGCAGATTAAGAGGAAGAAAATACATTTTAAGGAGCATACTGTCACTGATACTGACGGCGGCTCTTGTTCTTGATATGCTGCCTTTTGTGCCGACGGGGCTGAAGGTAAGGGCAGACGGATATACAAGTGTGGGTTCCCTTGACGCGTTGAATGATGCTTTAGCCGGTACCGGAAATAAGTATATAAAGCTGACAGCCGATATCACTGATCCCCGGGAAGATGGGGATCTGCAGATAGGTACAGGAACGAACGTTGATCTGGATCTGAACGGACACAGTCTGACGGTTAATTTGATTCTTGTTACAGGGAGATTAACCGTCAGTGATAAGACCGAGGCTCATAACGGAGCAGTTAATTCACGATCAATTGTATGTGGTTTTCCTTATGTGGAAAATCAGACAGAGGATAATAATCTGGTGCTTGAAAGTGGTCTGTTAGATGTCGAACAAGGTATTTCTGTTACAAAAAACTGGAAGTTTTTAATGACCGGCGGGACAATAACCGGAAAGGTGAATAATCAAGGAACCTTTACCATGTCCGGAGGTTTTATAAGTACTAATAGCGGGTGCGCAGTTGATGTCAATGATAATACAGCTGTATTTACGCTGTCCGGCGGCGAGATAAGCGGTAATACTGACACAAATGCAAGCGGAGCTGTTTGCGTGCAATATGGTGCGAGCTTTGTAATGGATGGCGGAAAAATCTGTGATAACAAGACCAGAGGAGTATCTGTATGGGATAATTCTACTTTTACGATGAATGACGGCGAGATAAGCGGTAATTCAAAGAACGATGGGGGCGGAGGCGGAGTATATGTAAACGATTTAGATTCATCATTTGTAATGAACGGAGGAATGATTGCAGGAAATACTGCTTCAGCAGGAGGGGGAGTTTATGCCTGGAATTTTACGATGAATGGCGGTAAAATATGCGGGAACAGTGCAACACAATACGGTGGCGGAGTAGATTGCTCAGGCTTTGTAATGAACGGGGGAGAGATCACCGGCAATACCGCAGGAGAAAACGGCGGAGGATTTAGTGGGTGTTTTAGCAGCATAAGCGGTAATTCTGTAATTAAAGATAACGTAAAAGGCGGTGAGTTCATCGATGGTGTACTTACGGGTGGAACGACAAATAACTCGTATCCACTAAGCATTTTTACTGTGACGGGAGCGCTCACCGAGGGGGCATATATAGGCGCAACAAAGGATAATACTGAATGGCGGAATGGTGATGTAGTGATGGAGGCTGCCGAAAGCTATAACGGTGGCAGGCTGACACAGACTGATGTGGAAGCCATAGTCAGTGACAGCGGGGATTTCTTTGTAGCACTTAATGATGAGGGCAAGGGAGTATATATAAAAGGTTACCCCGTAAACTTTGACAGTGACGGGGGAAGCAGCGTTTATAAACAGTATATCGCAGAGAACGGAACGGCCGAAATACCTGAGCATCCTGTAAAGGAAAACTGCTTGTTTGCAGGCTGGTATGAGGAAATAGACGGAGAGCTTTCCGAAAATCCCTATGATTTTACGGCTCCTGTTACAGCGCCTGTTAATCTCAAAGCAAAGTGGGCAGAGATTTCTCTGGATATTGAGGACAGAATCTACGGAGATGCTGCGAAAGCGCCCGTGATAAATAAGCCCGAAGGAAGCGGTGAAGTTACATATACCTATTATACTGATGAGAATTTAAGCGTAAAGACCGTTTCAGATAACGGAGCAGAGGGCGGAGTTCCGAAGAAGGCAGGCACTTACTATCTGAAAGCAGAGATAGAGCAAAACGATGCTTACGGCCCTGCTACCCTGGTAAAAGCCTTTAGCATTAATCCCAAAACCATAGGAATAGAGTGGAGCAATACTGCCTTTACCTATGACGGAAATGAGAAGAAGCCTGCTGCAGTGGCGACGGGCCTGCTTGAAGGAGATGAATGCATACTCAGTGTGACCGGCGGCGGAGTGAATGCCAATGCAGAGGGTGAACACTACACTGCGGGAGTGGAGTCACTTTCCAATCATGATTATGTCCTGCCGGAGACAGGCATCACTCAGGATTTCACCATTGCTAAGAAGGATGTAACGATAAAGGCTAAGGATCAGACCGTTAAAGTGAACGGAAGCATTGATAGCTCTGTCGATCAGGCTGAAATGAGCGGAGCCATTGAAGGTGATATGCTGAAGGAGATAAAGCTCACGGCAGACAGTACGGCCAATGTTACCGATAAAGGCAGCATCACGCCCTCGGAAGCTAAAATAGTAAACGGAGAGATAGATGTTACGGCAAATTATAAGATAAGCTATGAAAACGGTGTACTGACTGTGATAAAGGGTGAAGAACCGACACCGGAGCCTCAGCCGGAACCCAAACCTCAGCCGGACCCCGAGCCGACACCTGAACCGACTCCTGAACCGACTCCCGAACCTACACCTGAGCCTGAACCGGAAGTTGTTATAGGAATACAGATAATGTTTGATCCGGAGAGCATCTCAATGAATGCAGCAGGTGAGTATGAGACGGTATATACCGGCGGAGACATTGAGCCTGATGTGATCGTTAAGAATAACGGAAAGCTGCTGATCCAGGATAGTGACTATACTCTTCAGTACAGTAACAATATAAATACAGGTAACGCAAGTGTTGAAATAAAAGGCAAGGGTATATTTACTTTTAAGGAAACCCTTAAGTTTAAGATAGCGGCAAGGGATATCGCAGATGTAGCCGTGATAGCAGGGAATACTGTATATAAGGCAGGGAATGAGCCGGCACCTGTGTTGAGCTTTGCCGGAGAAGAACTAAAATATGGCAGGGATTATACCGTGGCTGTCGAAGGTAATAAGGCGCATATTTCAGGTAAAATCAACTTTACCGGAGAAAGATATGCAGAACTCACAGAACTGGATGAAAATGCATACAAGGCTTCCCGTATCAGAGTCACTCTGTCAAATGTGAGCCGCGTATACAACGGTGAAGCCCAGACACTCACTGCCGGGGAGTTAACAGTTAAGGATGCAAAGGGTACGCAGCTAAGCGAAGGTAAGGATTACCTTGTAAGCTACTCGGATAATGTCAATGCGGGAACCGTGGAAGTCTGCGTAGTGGCCTGCGGAACATACAGCGGAAAGGAAAAAAAGAGCTTTAAGATATCTCCGAATAGGAAAGCAAGTTTTACGGTAACTCTTGATAAGAATGAATATGAATTTATCAAAACCGGTGTTAAACCTGAGCTCAGCGTGAAACTCAGTAATAAAGGAACGCTGCTTAAGGAAGGCGTGGACTATAAGATAACATTTTCCTCAAATAAAAAGGTCGGTAACGGTAAGTTTAAAATCACATTCAAGGGTAACTATAAAGGAGCAAAGTATAAGGGGACTAATACTTTCAAGATCGTAAAGGAGAAGGCTTATACTGGGAATACGACAGTAGTTGTCGGGGACATGATCTATAAGAAAAAAGCAAAATATCAGCCCCAGGTCTATGTGATAGTAAACGGTGAACTGCTCACAAAGTCGGATGTAAAGGTGGAATACTCCGAAAAGAAAAAGATAGAAGGACCTAAGGATAACTTGAATATAACTGTCAAATGCAAAGGCAAGAAATATGAGAGTAAGGAAACAAGTGTAAGCGTAAGTTATAATGTTGTTGCTGCGGAAGGAAGGACCGATATCAGTAAAGCAAAGGTCAAACTTATGAAGGGTAATAAGGAGATTAAGAGCGTAAACTATACAGGAAGGGAGATAGTCTTTGATCCCGCGGATAAGGATTCGCCTCATTTAAGACTTAAGGTCGGAGGCACCCTGCTTTCCGAAGAGGAGACCGCGGCAAACTTTGATGTTTATTATGCTGACAATGTGGAGGGCTCAAAGATGACGGTGATCCTGAAGGCGAAGAGCTCCTCAAAGTATGCCGGCGCTGTGAGCACTGCGATCAAGATCGGTAAGCAGTAGGGAAGGAGATATGTATGGGCTGGTTATTCAAAAGCAGGTATGAGACCGAACTGGACGGGATAGTGAATAAGATGGTGATGAATCTGTCCAACAATTATAAGGACAATGCCCAGTCGGATCTTAAAGACCTTATAGAGACTTTTGAGGAGTTCAAGGCTAAAGGAGTTTTAAAAGAAAAGACTCTGAAAAAGTATGAGGATATCATAGATACTTATAAGGAGCGGCTAAAAGGCTACGGACATAAAGATCAGAAACCATTCTGGACTTAAATATAAGGAGGGAAAGAAAATGAAGAAAAGGAATTCATTGAAGAAAGCTTTGCTGCTTGAGATCATCTTTTTTGCGGTAGTAATGATGCTCATCATTTCCATCGTGAACATCAAGAGGCAGTCGGATGAGATAACGGACTTAAGCAACACGATACTTGCGGAAGAGTCGGTGTCCTATTCCGACGATGTCTACAGCTGGTGGCACAGCATTGAAGACAGGACGGAACAGATAGCCAATATATATAAAAACATTCCGGCTATGAGCCATGAGGATACACAGGCCATGCTGATGAAGCTTACCGAACTGGATCCGGATTCGCAGGATATCTATATGGCCATCGGGACCGAGAATCTGTTCCTTGACGGTACGGGCTGGATCCCTGATGAAGGCTGGGATTTTACTACACGTGCCTGGTATGAGGGGGCCATGTCCGCAGGCGGCAAGCTGACATTTACTGAGCCTTATGTGGATGTCATAACAGGAAAGACCTGTATTTCATGTTCACTTCTGGTAAAAGATAAGACGGTCCTTTCCAGCGACATTACCTTTGATAAGGTTGCCGACAGACTTAACAACTTCAGTTCAAAAGCTACGGGTGTCGACCACTATATAATCAATAAGGATACCGGAGATATACTGGTCAGCAGTGTTCCCGAACTTCTCGGTCAGAAGCTGGGAGAGTGCGAAGACGTAAAGATAAAAGCGCTGGAAACAGTTTTTGAATCACTGAAGACAGATGCAACCTCAGATCCGGAGCGTGTAGTATCCGTAAAGAGCGCAGCAGGAAAGATACTGTTTACATCCACAGGAATACAGAGCACTCCCTGGGTAGTGGTAAGCGCAGTGCCCGGCAGTTTCATCAGTGATAATATCAAGCAGAATATCCTTGCTTCCGTTGTGGCAGCTGTGATACTGCTGGTGATCCTTGCAGTGATCATGTATGTGATGATCAACAGATACATCAATCCGGTAACGACAGTGACAGAGAGGATCAATGATATAAGTGGCGGTGACTTCACGGTGAAGATAGTTCCCGAAGGAAATAACGAGATCACCACTCTGAGTGAGCATCTCGGAGAGTATATAGTAAGCATGAGAAGCATGCTTTCAAATCTTGCGGAAGTATCGGGAGAGATGAATAACAATGCAGGAGAATGCGCGGATGTATCCGCAGTGCTTGCTTCCTCAAACCAGACTCAGGGAGATTCCATCAGGAAGCTTAATGATACGCTTTCTTCAATGTCCCAGTCTATAGACGCGCTTTCAAACGGAGCCATGGATCTGGCCACGACTTCCGGCCAGCTGACTCAGAATGCCAGCGATGTTAAACAGCTTTGCATGCAGACCATGGAATCATCCAAGAGCGGCAAGGATGAGATGAGTGGCATGACCACCAATGTAAGCACGCTTAACGATACGATCATGGAACTGACCGCGATAATCAAGAAGACTGCGGAATCGGTAAAGGAGATAACAGGAATTACCGATGCCATAACAGCTATATCGGAGCAGACCAATCTGCTTTCACTCAATGCCAATATAGAGGCAGCCAGAGCAGGAGAAGCAGGACGCGGCTTTGCCGTGGTTGCTTCGGAAGTTGGTTCCCTGGCAAAACAGTCTGCGGAGGCTACGGAGACCATACAGAAGCTTATAGAGGATATCACGAACAATATCGAGGATATCAACAGAAAAGCTGATACCTGTACCGCGGATATGGAAGCCTGCATGTCGGGAGTGGAGCGGGCGAACGCTTCCTTCAATGCGATATATGAGGATGTGGCAAAGGCTACTGACGGTATAGTTGAGATTACCGGAGGAGTGGAGCGTATCAATGATGTAGCTACGAACAATGCTGCTACCACTCAGGAGCAGGCATCCACGATCACCGAGATAGTACAGCTTTCCGATATGATACTTGAAGAGAGCAATAAGATACTTGCTGAGACTGATAATGTCAGCAATGTGTCGGTGAACTTAAACCGCTGTTCTGAGATGATCAGGAACGATCTGGATAAATTCAAGTTATAAGCTGAATGACCTGATCTTGGCGGAAATATCGAGGGAACGGTAGATATCGTTATATTCCTCGGTACTGAGATTTTCGATATAGTTACGCTGATAGTTTTTGTCAAAACCTCTTGATCTTAATATGTCGGCAGCTTTGTTGTAGGCTATAGCGGCTTCGGTCTCGCTTTCATAATCGCCTACGATGAAGTTGCCGTTTATATGTATGACCGCACGGTAAAGCGTGCGGCCCTTTTTAAACCTTTTGATGACGCCGGTATAACGGTTGATGATCTCCAGGTTGGAAAGGCGGAAATCCAGGGGATCCCCGTTTCTGAAGATATAATCACGGCCTTCCACGGCGTGATTTTTAATGCCGTAGCGGTTAAGGATATTGACCTGGGAACCGTAATCGGCGGCAAAATAGTGTCCGCCACGGACCATTATCTTATGTGAAGAATAGTAGAAGAGTTCCTCGGCATCAAATTTAAGTATCTCCGTCGGGGACAGGTAATAATTGAACATCTTCTTGTATATGTAGATTGGATGAGAGATGTATAAGCCGTTGTCGCGGAAATTTATCAGACTTACCCATTTTTCAAAACTGAGAGAAGAGCTGGCGGTATAATCGAGTATGCCTTTTTCGTGATCCCGGAGAAGCAGGCCGGCTTCGATATAGGCCCGGTGCGCAGAAGAAGCATCCCCGAAGCTGCCGAGGCTGATATGTTTTCTTTTAAAGGTGACGGAAGCGCGGTAATATAAGCTGCCGTCTTTTTTTCTCGAAGGGTAGACCCCGGCATTTTCTCGTTTCATGCCGATATTGTAGCATGCGCTTATGAACATGACAAATCTTGACTATATATTGTGTTATAGGATATAATATATCGATATATTTGCAGAAGTCTATGGAGAATGATATGGACGGTTTTTTAAGTAAACTTGAGAAAAAGATAGGGAAGTATGCGATACCGAGACTTCCTCTGTATATGATCATGTGCTATGCTGCGGGATATATACTCAGCATGGTCAATCCGAATATTATCTATTATATATCCCTTGATCCCTATGCAATACTGCATGGTGAGGTATGGAGACTGGTGAGCTGGCTTTTGATACCGCCCGATACCAGCAATATCTTCTTTACCCTGATAACTCTGTATTTCTATTATTCCATAGGTAATACGCTGGAGAGGACCTGGGGGACTTTCTATTTCAATGTATATATCTTCTCGGGACTGATATTTACGCTTATCGGAGCCTTCCTTATGTATGCCTTTGTGATACTGGGTGAAGGCAGGAGCTGGAGCGAGAACGAGCTTATCTATAATTTCAGGATGCTGAGTCTATTCTATTCGACTTATTATATAAGCATGTCCATATTCCTGGGCTTTGCGGCGACTTATCCGGATATGGAAGTGCTGCTGATGTTCATACTTCCGATAAAAGTGAAGGTGCTGGCTGTCATATATGTGGCAGTGCTGGTATGGGAAGGCTATCATATGGGCATAATGGGCCTGTTCGTGATAGGCGCTTCATTGCTTAACTTTATCGTATTCTTTATAAGCACGAGAAAGAACCTGCGGCGGCCTCACAGGATGACTGCGCAGCAGAAAGCATTCAGACGGGAAGTGAGCCAGGCTCCGCCTAAGAGGATAGCAAAGCATAAGTGCGCGATCTGCGGCAGGACAAGTGAGGAGTATCCTGATCTGGAATTCCGTTTCTGCTCGAAATGCGAGGGGAATTACGAATTCTGCCAGGAGCATATTTTTACGCATAAGCATTTTAAAAGGGACGGACAGTAAAGATGGGTGAAGTAAGAGAAGACGGCTTTCTGGAGAGGCTCTCGTCACTTAAAGAAGCCGGGATAATGAATGGCGGCTATGTCAGCGAAGAAGAGATAGTAAGCTTCTTCCCGGAACTGTCGGAGCATCAGAGGGATGCTTTAAAGTCATATTTAAAAGATAATAATATCGGCATAGGCGAAGCTCTTTCCGATAAGGAGATACTCGGGGAAGAAGATTCCGTAAGTCTTAAGCTGTATCTCGAAGAACTGGCCGATAATGAAAAGGCAGACGAGGACATGAAGCGTGTGCTGATAATGAACGCGCTGAACGGAGATAATAATGCCAGGGAGAAGCTGATCAAAGCATATCTTTCCGACGTGGCTGATATGGCCAAACTCTATGCGGGACAGGGTGTGGATGTCATTGATCTGATAGGAGAGGGCAATGTGGCTCTGACCGTTGCCATAGGCATGCTTGAAAGCATAGAGGAGCCGAAAGACTGTGATGAGATGGTGGTAAAGAGCGTTATGAACGCGATGGAAGCCATGGTAGGCAGCGAGAATGAAGAAACGGAGATGTTAAAGAAGACCTTTGCAAAAGTCGCTAAGATAGCGGATAAGGCAAAGGAACTCTCGGAGGATTACAGGAGAAAGGTCTCTGTGGCCGAACTTGCGGGAGAAGGAATTGACGAAGAGGAAATATACGAAGTCTTAAGGCTGTCAAAAGGGCTTACCGAGTATATTGCGGTCTGATATGGAAAACAATAAGGATAATGATTATAAATACGTTATACAGGAAGTGTCGAAGACCATGATAGGGGCAAGATATACCTTTGCCGAGATCATGGAGAACGACCGTGTTCCCTTTAAGTTCCAGACTATCATAGACAGGCTCATACTTGAGTATTCGGAGCCTGACAGGATGATAGGGGAAGAGCTGATGAGGCTGAAAAAAGGGGATAAGAATTACAGGATATTCGAGAACCTTAAAGTAAAGATAGCCTGCTATGTTAAGGATAAA
The DNA here is from genome assembly GCA_016281335.1 of Lachnospiraceae bacterium. Taxonomy (GTDB): domain Bacteria; phylum Bacillota; class Clostridia; order Lachnospirales; family Lachnospiraceae; genus NK4A136. The sequence continues at coordinate 36,421 of JAEEIK010000103.1, forward strand.
GACGGATATAAAGATAAGAGTTTCAGAATTGAGGAACTGAGCTCGCTTGATGAGGAAACAAAAAAAGAACTGATGGTCCATGAAGTGACCATATCGAATCTGGCGCTGATGGCGTTCAGGATGTAAGGAAAGGAGTAAACGTGGATATCAATAAACTTAGTGCTTATGAGCTGATCGAAAAACATCATTCCGAAGATCTTAAGTCGGAGGCTTATGTGCTGGAACATAAGAAGAGCGGCGCGCGTATAGCGGTACTGGAGAATGATGATGAGAATAAAGTATTCTATATAGGCTTCAGGACTCCGCCCGAGGACAGCACCGGGGTGGCGCATATAATCGAACACAGCGTACTCTGCGGTTCCAAACGCTATCCTTTAAAGGATCCCTTTGTGGAACTGGTCAAGACCTCAATGAACACTTTCTTAAATGCCATGACTTATCCGGATAAGACGGTCTATCCCGTGGCATCCTGCAATCAGCAGGACTTCAAAAACCTGATGGCTGTATATATGGACGCAGTGCTGGAACCGAATATCTACAAGGAAGAAAAGATATTCAGGCAGGAAGGCTGGCATTACGAACTTGAGGATAAGGATGCCGAGCTTAAGATAAACGGCGTCGTATACAACGAGATGAAAGGAGCCTTTTCATCTCCCGATGACGTACTCTCAAGAGAGACCTTCTCCTCGCTTTATCCGGACACGGCTTACGGAGTGGAGAGCGGAGGAGATCCGGAGGTGATCCCCGAACTTACTTATGAAGCTTTCCTTGATTTCCACAGAAGATATTATCATCCTGTCAATTCCTATATTTATCTCTACGGTGATGCGGATATGGCGGAAAGACTGGAATGGCTCGATAAAGAGTATCTGTCAAAATACGAGCGCATAGAGATAGACTCTTTCCCCGGAAAGCAAGAAGCTTTTGACAAGCCCCTTGAGCTTGAAAAAGAATATCCCATAAGCGAAGACGAGAAAGAAGAGAATAATACCTATCTTACATACAATGCGGTTATCGGCAAAGTTACCGACAGGGAGCTCTATACCGCTTTCCAGATGGTGGATTATGCTCTTATATCGGCTGACGGAACGCCTTTATGGAAAGCTCTGGTGGATGCCGGCATCGGTACCGAAGTCTATGCTACTTTCGAGAACGGCATATATCAGCCTTTTTACAGCATAGTTGCAAAGAATGCGAATGCAGAGGATCATGACAGGTTCGTGACTATCGTGGAAGATACCCTTAAGCAGGTCGTAAAGGAAGGCTTTTCGGAAGATGCGCTTACAGCCTGCCTCAATTCCATGGAATTCAGATACAGGGAAGGGGATACGGGACGTTTCCCCAAGGGCCTGCTCTACGGCCTTAATGCCCTGGACAACTGGCTTTATGACAGGGACAATCCCTTCAAGCATATAGAGCAGCTGGAGAACTATAAAAACTTAAGGGAGAAGATAGGCAGTTCCTATTATACGGATCTGGTACAGAAATACCTTATCGATAATCCCCATAAGACCATACTCACACTGAAGCCTAAGAAGGGACTGACTTCCGAAAAAGATAAGGCTCTGGCTGACAGACTCTCTGCATATAAGAAGGGATTAAGCGAGGCACAGATCGAAGAAATCGTAAAGAAAACCGCAGAGCTGAAAGCCTTCCAGGAGGCTGAGGATCCGAAGGAAGCATATGACTGCCTGCCCAAGCTGAAGCTCTCGGATATGAAGAAAACAGAGCCGCCTTTTATCAATGAGGAAAGAAGCATAGACGGCATAAAGACTTATTATCATGACGTGGAGACCAACGGCATACTGTATGGCGCAATATATTTCGACATGAGCCGTCTGCCTTACGAGCTCTATCCTTATGCAAATGTGCTGTCAAGCGTATTCAGGAGCGTGGATACGGCGGACCACAGCTACGAGCAGCTGGGTTATGAGATAGATAAGTATACCGGAAGTCTTGTCCTTGTTCCGCTGGTATTCCCCATGTATGATAACGTGGACAGCTTCGGAAAGTATTTCGCGATCCATATAAGTTCACTTAGGGAGAATGCTTCCAGGGGATTTGAACTGGTAAGGGAGATACTTAAGACTTCTAAGATCGATGATAAGAAGAGACTTAAAGAGATAATAGCCGAAAGCCGCAGCCGTATGCAGGGCGCCGCAATGAGCGCCGGACATATGGTGGCTTCGGGAAGGGCGCTGTCCTATGATTCGGAGTACGGCTGCGCCAAAGAGCTGTTGTCGGGACTTTCGCAGTTCTGGTTCCTCTGCGATATGGAAAAGAACTTTGATGATAAAGCAGACGAACTCGTTGCAAAGCTTAAAGAAGTCGCAGAAATAATCTTTACCAAAGAGGGACTGGTGCTGGATATTACCGGCGATAAGGAGACCTATGCGGTATTTGAAAGCGAAGCATCAAAACTGCTTAAGGAATTTGCGGATAAGCCGCCTGTGACCGAAGTGAAGAAAGCCGTTCCCGAGAAGAAGAACGAAGGCCTTACCAATTCGGCGCAGATACAGTATGTATGCAGAGCCGGTAACTTCGCAAGGCACGGACTTAAGTATAACGGAGCCTTAAGGGTGCTGAAGACAATACTCGGTTATGATTATCTCTGGACCAATGTGAGAGTAAAGGGCGGAGCTTACGGCTGCATGAGCGCATTTATGCCGGACGGCCAGTGCTATTTCGTAAGCTACAGGGATCCCAATCTGGAAGCTACTGTTGATATATTTGAGAAGGCCGTGGAGTATGTTGAGAATTTTGATGTGGATGAAGAGAAGATGAGCGGCTATATAATCGGCACCATGAGCGAGCTGGATATGCCTCTGACACCCAGAAGCCAGGGAGCAAGATCTTTTATGGCAGCCATGACCGGCAGGACTATTGAAGCTGCCCAGAGAGTAAGAGATGAGATACTGGGGACCGACGCCGCAGGCATAAGGAAGATGGCAGAATATGTCAAAGCCTTCATTGATGACGATCTCTTCTGCGTGGTCGGAAACGAGGATAAGATAAAGGCTGCTTCCGAACGCTTTACCACAGTTAAGGGGCTGTTTGAATGAGTGAGGATATAAAGAGCAGGTCGGGCTTTGCGGCTCTGATAGGAAGGCCGAATGTGGGGAAATCCACGTTGATGAATCATCTGGCCGGACAGAAGATCGCAATTACCTCTCCGAGACCGCAGACCACCAGAAACAGGATAAGGACCATATATACGGACGAGCGGGGACAGGTGGTCTTCGTTGACACACCGGGCATACATAAGGCCAAAAACAAGCTCGGGGACTATATGATGAAGACCGTAAACCGTTCCATAAATGATGCGGATCTGGTACTCTGGCTTGTGGAACCCGTAAGCCGCATACCTGATAAGGATATGGAGATCGCCTCACAGCTTAAGGGTCTTAAATGCCCGGTGATACTGGTGATCAATAAGGTGGATACGGTAGAGAAGGGCTTTATACTCAAGGTCATAGATGCATACAAGGATCTGTGTGATTTTGATGAGATACTTCCTGTATCGGCGCTTAAAGAGACGAATCTTGATGAACTGCTGAACGTGGTATTTGAACATCTGCCTTACGGACCGCATTATTTTGATGATGATGCGGTGACGGATGAGCCGATACGCGCCATAGCAGCGGAACTGATAAGGGAGAAGGCCCTGAGACTCTTGAATCAGGAGATTCCCCACGGCATAGCGGTGCTTATCGATAATATGGAGTACCGTAAGGGTAAAGGCGGCGGTATTTATGATGTGGATGCCACCATAGTCTGCGAGAGGGATTCCCATAAGGGAATAATTATAGGCAAGGGCGGAAGCATGCTTAAAAAGATCGGCAGCCAGGCCCGGCCCGAGATAGAGGAACTGCTGGAAGCAAAGGTCAATCTGAAACTGTTTGTAAAAGTCAGGGAAAACTGGCGGGATATGACAAACTATATCAATGACTTCGGCTATAAGGATGAAGATAAGTGATGCAGCCGTTACTTAACGTGACCGGCATGGTGCTGAAGACCGAGCCTGCCGGTGAATATGACAGACGCGTGGAGATACTTACGGTATCACAGGGGAAGATAAGCGCCTTTGCTAAGGGAGCGAGAAGGCAGACCAATCACCTGATGGCAGCTACGGATCTGTTTGTGTTCGGCGATTTTAAGCTTTATCCTGGCAGAAGCTCATATACCATGACAGATGCCAGCGTTAAGAATTTTTTTTCGGAATTGAGGAACGATTATACTGCGGCAATGTACGGGATGTATTTCCTTGAAGCTGTTTCATATGTTACAAGGGAGAATTCGGACTCCCGTGAAGTGCTGAAACTGCTGTATCAGGCCTTGAGGGCATTGACTCATGAAGCATACGAGCCGGAGCTGGTGCGGGCAGTATTTGAGCTTAAGCTGGTAATGTGTGAGGGTGAATTCAACAGGGATGCATATAAAGAGGGCTATGATAAGACCACTTTATATGCGCTGGATTTTCTCCTTGCAACAGCGGCCGAGAAAGTATTCTCTTTCAGGCTTAAAGATATAGCGTTTAAGGAGCTAAAGGGTATAGCCCATAAAGAGATCAAAAAAATGAATGGCGGACATGAATTTAATTCATTGGCAATGATTGATGAAATGTGATATAATATATTGTCGATTTTGAATAAAAAGATCCCCGTGGATCTTTGGGAGAGAGATAAAAGATGAAAAGTTTTACCAGAGTATTGTTGACGGCCGGGTTATTGCTGCTTGCCGGCTGCGGAGCGAAGTATGATGAAGCCGATGGGGCAGTAAAAGGACGACTGGTTATACATTCCGACGGGCAGGTGGATGCACATGTCTGCGGCGAGTTTTCAAAGGATTATTACAGTGAAGACGAACTGGTGCAGATGGTAAATGAAGAGATAAGCGCATATGAAGGCAGGATAAGCCTTGCCGGACACAGCAGCGGAAACGGGGAAGTGGCTCTGGATCTGTCCTTTAGCGATTGTGATACCTACGAGGATTATATGACGATGAAGCTTTTCTGCGGCACGGTGCAGGGGGCATATGACAAGAGCTATGATTTTAACCGTGTGCTTAAAAGAGCGGGAAATCCCGACGAGATCATAAGCAAGGAACAGCTGAACAATATGGCTGATTCAAAGATAATCATATTTGAAGGCGCTCAGACCTGTGTTTGCCCCGGAAATATCAGGTATTATTCACAGGAACTGAAGCTGATCAACCAGAACACTGTGCAGTCCGTAGAGGACGGCATGTATTATATCATCTATTAAATACGGAGGAAGCTATGGAAAAGACACTTGATACGATCAAAAATCTTTGTAAAGGCAGGGGATTCATATATCCAGGTTCTGAAATATACGGAGGTCTGGCAAATACCTGGGACTACGGTAATCTGGGTGTGGAGCTTAAGAATAACGTAAAGAAGGCATGGTGGAGGAAGTTTATCCAGGAAAACCCTTATAATGTGGGCGTTGACTGCGCGATACTGATGAATCCGCAGACCTGGGTGGCAAGCGGACACTTAAAGAGTTTTTCCGATCCTCTTATCGACTGCCGTGAATGCCATGAGAGATTCAGGGCCGACAAGGTGATAGAGGACTGGGCTGCAGCAAACAATGTCAAACTTGAGAGCAGTGTGGACGGCTGGAGCGCGGAAGAGATGATGGACTACATCAAGAAGAATGCCATCGCCTGTCCTACCTGCGGTAAGCATGATTTCACGGATATCAGGCAGTTCAATCTGATGTTCAAGACCTTCCAGGGCGTTACCGAGGACGCTACGGCTACTGTATATCTGCGCCCCGAAACAGCCCAGGGTATATTCGTTAACTTCAAGAATGTACAGAGATCTTCCAGAAAGAAGATACCCTTCGGTATAGGACAGATAGGAAAATCTTTCAGAAACGAGATAACTCCCGGTAATTTTACCTTCCGTACAAGAGAATTCGAGCAGATGGAACTGGAATTCTTCTGCGAGCCCGGAAGCGACCTGGAATGGTATGAGTACTGGAAGAAGTTCTGCAAGGACTGGCTGCTTTCGCTTGGCATGAAAGAAGAGGAATTAAGATTCAGAGAGCATGATCAGGCTGAGCTTGCTTTCTATTCAAAGGGAACCATGGATATAGAGTATCTGTTCCCGACTATAGGCTGGGGCGAGCTCTGGGGCATCGCAGACAGGACCGATTACGACTTGACCCAGCATCAGAACGTGTCAAAGCAGGATATGAGCTACTTTGATGAGACGAAGAATGAGAAGTATATCCCTTATGTTATCGAGCCTTCACTGGGCGCAGACCGTATGGTGCTTGCTTTCCTCTGTGCTGCATATGATGAGGAGAATCTCGGTACTGAGGATAAGCCTGATATGAGAACCGTTCTCAGATTCCATCCGGCCATAGCTCCCGTTAAGATCGGTGTGCTGCCGCTTTCCAAGAAGGTGGGTGACGGAGCAGAGAAGATATATCAGGAACTTTCAAAGAAGTATTACTGTGAGTATGACGACAGAGGAGCGATAGGAAAGCGTTATCGCAGACAGGACGAGATAGGTACCCCGTTCTGCATCACCTACGACTTTGATTCCGAGGAGGATCACAAGGTGACTGTCAGATACAGAGATTCCATGGAGCAGGAGAGAGTGGCTATAGACGAGCTGGATGCTTTCTTTGCGGATAAGTTTGATTTCTGATAATGGCAGATAGCGGTAAAAAGAGCTTTGATGAATTATCACCCGAGATGCAGAAGCTGGTGAGGGAAGAACTGGTCCGCCGTGAAAAGCGGCACAGACTTCTTATCATCGTGCTGGCACTCATCATGTTCCTGGGCTTCGGAGGTTATGCGGTCTATTATTTTACTGCGGGAAAGACTCAGGACGGCTATGATACCATAGCAAAGCTCAAAGGCTCAAAAGCCCTTGCAAATATGAAAGAAGGCGAGGGCGTGGTGACGGCTACCCTGGAAAACGGGGAAGAGATCACCCTGGAAATTCTGGACGAATATAAAACTTTATACAATAAAAGTAAAAAAAAGCTTATAGGATGGCTAAAAATTGACGATACTATTATTGATTACCCGGTAATGCAGGGAAGCGATAATGAATTCTTCTTAAGCCATAACCTGGAGGGCAACGAAGACAGGGCCGGTGCATTGTTCATGGACTGTGCCTGCGACGTGGTGCACGGAAGCGACAACTATATAATATACGGTCATCACCTTACCAGCGGAAGGATGTTTTCCTCCCTGGAGGAGTATGAGTCGGAGAAGTATTATGAAAAGCACCCGTACATATTATTCGATACCATATATGAGAAAGGCAGATATCAGGTGATGTATGCCTTTCGTTCGCGTGTTTATGACTCGGACCAGATAGTATTCAAGTATTACCAGTTCATAAATGCCGAGAGCGAGGAGGAATTCGAATACAATACGGAGCAGATGGCAGCCCTGGCATTTTATGATACGGGAGTAAAGGCAAACTGGGGAGACCAGTTATTGACACTTTCAACTTGTGATTATCAGGAGAATAACGGAAGATTTGTGGTAGTAGCCAAGAGAATCGATTAAGTTTAAACAGCCGGAGGGAAAAAGGGCCGGCAAAACGGGAGGAACCAACATGGCTGAAAAGGGAAAAGATTCAAGACAGCGCGGAAGACAGCAGGGGAAAGCGCAGCAGAAAAAAAGCGGCATGAGCTCAAAGATGAAGAGGAACATACGGTACAGCCTGGCCGGTGTGCTTCTTGTTTCGGCTGTTGCCATAGCTGCCATGCCTTCGGACAGGTCCGGAAAGGCCAAAGCCGCCACTCCGAATCCGGCCATGAACTACTCAACGGATGCTACGCTTCAAAGAAACAAAGATGTGGATGCGGATGCATCTCTGGTATATGATGCTCTTACAGCCGAGGATGTTTCTTCTTTTTCCATAACCAATAACGGAACTTTCTTTGAACTTACCCAGCAGTATAAAGCATATAAGAAGCCGGGCATGGCCTCGGACTGTATAATTTACGGTCATGATGCCGATGATACCACTTCGAATCTTGTGATCCCCAGATCCCTGCCCACAGGCTATAAGATGCTGAAAGAAGATGTCTTTACGACCTACAGGGATGATACGCTTCATACCCTTGACTTTGTGGTGACACCTCATGAGAGCACCGTCAGCATCAGCCAGAATAATCTTGCTGCAGGAACCTTGCCGTTCAACGATCTCAAGACCTATTTCCCGAATGAATGCGCAGAGATAGAAGCATCTGCCGAAGATGCTCCGAAGGTGATCCTTCACGGTTCCAATATGCGTGATGACCTGAAATACAGATATTACTGTGAATACGGCAGCGGTGATAATTCCCTTAAGGGCTGTACGCTGGTGAGAGTACAGAACCGTGCCATAGGAAAGCTTAAGGATGCGGGGGGCGCTGATCTTCCGTACAGTAACGATGATTTTGTACTTGCTGCCCAGAAAGTAAGTTTCAGCGGCGAGTCCGCCACCAACGATATCAACGGCTTTGTCCTGGACGGCTTCAAGACCGTGGCCGGTATAGCCAGCCGAGCTTTTACCGGTATGCAGGGCAGATACGTGGAATCCGTAACGCTTCCCGACACGGTGACCGGAGTCGGTGATGAAGCCTTCATGGGCTGCCCGCTGCTTAGCAGTGTACAGATGGATAAGGTAAGCTTTATCGGCAACCGTGTGTTCCAGGGCTGTACATCCCTGACTACGGCAAGTCTTGCAAAGAATACTCAGACCATAGGCCGTGAAGCTTTTGAGGGCTGTCAGAGACTGGTGTCCATCAAGTTCCCCGGAAACGTTTCTGATATCGGCTTCGGCGCCTTTGCAAACTGTTCGGCGCTGTCTACCGTAGACTTCACCGAAAACCTGGGCGTTACCATAGGCGAATATGCTTTTTATAATACTCCGGTACTGAATGTACAGTTCAACAATGCCGCAACCTACGGACTGGGCAAGGCAGCCTTTGCTCTTGATTCCCCGATGGCAGGCATGGAGACATTCAGCTTCCCGAATCTGATCACTCCTTATGTGAGCGCAGTGTATGACCAGGCAGAAGATGGATATATAGGTACTGAAAATCCCGGTGATAACGGCGGATACAGACTGTATAAGTATGACGATAACACTCATGATTCATCCATAGGTGATTACCTGCTGGCAGGAAGAAGCGGACTTAAGACCGTATATATGTCATCTGCTTTCGGTACCACGGTTGAAGAACATCTGCCGAGAAATACTTTCTCGGGCTGCACAAATCTCGGCGCTCTGGAACTGGGAAGCCAGTCCAACAGATATCTGACCTTTGATCCCGATATCTTCAGGGATGTTGAAAACCATGATATGTATGTATACGGACCGGAGTATATTCCTACCGGTGACAATCCTCCGGCAAGACCGAGAGAGTGCACCTGGGCTGCCGAGACCGCTGTTGAAAAATATGTGCCTTACATTTACGGCGGAACCAGTTCAAAGGATATAAACAACAATCATTTTGAAGTCGGTGTTGCTGAAGAAGTTGACGGAGCAGGTAATGTGACCAAGGGTTACAGATTTGACCTGCAGACTTCGGATACAGGAAATGCTTCTATAAGACTTGTAAGCTTCATAGGCGCGGTACCCGATGCCATAGAGGAGTTCAGCATACCTTCAAGTGTTGCAGGATATAATGTTACCACACTTATGGATGCCTGCCTCGATCCCATAAAGGATAAGGTTGTAAACCTTGTTGTGCCTGACGGCTCCCTTACCGAGATCGGCGAAAAGGTATTCTATAAAGCAGGCAAACTGGAAAGCGTTAATATCGGTTCATCCGTGACCAAGATAGGTGAGTCTACCTTTGCGGCCTGCGAGGATCTGAAGAAAGTGGTCATCGGACCTAACGTAAGTGAGATTGGAGCTACCGCCTTCGGTTCCAGCAGTAAGCTTGAGCATATCTACTGGACCGGCAATACAGCTACCCAGCCGGATATCACCATAGGTAAGGATGCTTTCGCCACAGGCGGTACAAAGCTGTATTTCTACGGCGATGTGGCTGAAGATTTCAAGCCTTTCACTTATGCGATGGAAGACAATGTCAGACTGTATGATAATGCAGCCGAAAGGATCTGCTATGTATATCCTTCGCCGCTGTCCTACAGTGAGGCTTTTGCAAGAGGTACCAGAGTCAACGCGGCCGGAGATACCGAAGTGATCCCCAGTGCTGCAAATCTCAAGACTCTGGATGCTTATCCTCATTACAAGATAATCCGCGATGATGCAACCGGTCTTGCAACACTGATCGATTATCCTCAGTTCAGGGATCTGCCCATAGAGGTCAAGAAATACTGGTTAGGCGCAGACGATGCTCCTGCCAGTCTGGGACCCAATGACCTTGCGCTGATCGATTCCACGATATACATTAATGTGCCTGAGGCAGTTAAGTCCATAGATGTATATTCATATATCAACAGTAATGCCAATGCCGGAAATCTTCACTATTTCGGAAATGAAGGCATAGACGGCACCACCATGAAGGAAGTCGATGTTTACGGACAGGTTTCGGATAACAGCGCAGACGGTCTGCATTCCGGACTCTTCTCGGGCTATACGCTTGAGACCGATAAACTGGCTTCACCAAAGAATGAGGACGGCGGTGTAGAGGAAGAGACCAAGGGTAATGACTGGGTGAAGGCCATTAGCCTGCCCGGTGTCATCAGCATACCCGATTATGCCTTTGACAGCTGTGAGAGACTGGAGAGTCTGATCATATCCAAGGATACTACGAGTATAGGAGCATCAGCATTCCAGGGCTGCACCAACTTACAGACTATCGGCACCAACGGCAATCCCAAGTATGTCTGCGAGAACTGCATACTTTATGAAATGAAGGATGACGGCGTAGAACTCAATACCTGTCTGACTTACAGAGGAAACGGCGGAACTCCTCAGATAATAAACGTTACCACGGATCCCATGCTTGCAAAGCTTACTTCGGTAAAAGACGGGGCCTTTGCAGGCTGCAAGAATATCACTGATGTGGATCTCAGAACGGATCAGACCCTTAATTCATACAATGGCGTGATAGAGACCATACCGGCTAACTGCTTTAACGGCTGTAAGAAACTTTCACAGCTGACACTTCCTGAATCCGTGAGATTTATCGGTGAAAAAGCCTTCCATGACACCAATGATCCCATAAGAGTGATACTGCCTGAATTTGCAAGTATAGAGAGTGATGCTTTTGATGACGGCAAGGCCAGGATATATTCCTACTGGGATGATAAGGAGAAGGGAACGATCAAGAACCAGGCCTATGGCAAGGCTCATAATATAGATGTGTTCCCTCTTGAAGGAGTCGTCAGAGTTACCTTAAGACTTGATGATGACTATACCGTTTACCGTACGCTTACTGTTGGCGCGCCTACGGATATCATCTCGCTGCCCGGCACCACGGATATGGCAACGGTGGATTCAAAAGAGTATCCCGGACAGGGTTATGTATTCAAATGCTGGAGATATATAGCTTCCGACGGAAAGAAGTATTCTTCGGATACAGATTATAAGTTCATGACCGAGAATATCACCGATGACCGTACTTATAAGGCTGTATACGGACCGGCTTCGGACTATACCATTACGTATTATGATTCCGACGGTGATGTATATGACAGCTTCAGCTTAGCTGCAGGCAAGACCATAGGCAACAGAAAGCCTGCGCCGCCCACGGGGTATATGTGGGTATATACCTATCCCGTAGGTTTTGATGACAGTCAGCCCGTTAATTCAAACGTAACGGCTATGGCTTATCCCGATCCGGATTATAAGCCTGACGATAATAATAACGGCAGCACGCCGACTCCTACACCGGATCCCGATGCAACGATAGTGCCTACACTTGAGCCGGAAACCACGGCTACACCTACGGCAGAACCTACAAGAGATCCTAACAACACACCGACTCCGACACCGGGAGCTAACCAGACACCGACACCTACACCTATAGGCTTTGTTCCCACACCGACACCGATAGGACCTGTTACGGGCGGTTATCTGGTTACCGTTGAAAACGGCGCCGGCGGAGGATATTTCAAGGCGGGTTCGGTAGTTACGATCACTGCTTATTCACCTGCGGCAGGACAGCAGTTTGACCGCTGGACTACATCAAATACTGATATAGGCTTCTCAAATGTTAATGCTGTTTCTACAACCTTTATTATGCCCAGTCATAATGTAAAGGTAACGGCTACCTACAAGAAGCAGACTACCAGCGGAAATGCAACACCGGCTTCAAGTCCGAATACCAGCAACAGCGGGGATAACACAAAGAAATCCCAGAACAAGGGAAGCACCGATGTGATAATAACCACCGATACCATCGATAACAATAATAAGAACCGCGGAACAGCAACGGTTGCAGGCTCTACCGATAATTTTGTCCTGAAGATAACCGATTCGGCTGCGGCCAGCGCAGCAGTGGAACAGGCTCTCAGAAATATGTACGGCGAGAGATTTGCAAATATCAATTATGCTGCATTTGATATATCACTGTATGACAGTACCGGAACCAATCTGATAAGCAATGCAAACGATCTGGCAGTGACGGTGACCATGCCCATACCTGATGCGCTTACACAGTATGCCGGCAATAACAGGGCAGGAGCGGTGGTTAACGGACAGCTGCAGGAACTGTCGGTCAAGTTCGTAAGTCTTGACGGTGTACCCTGCATGAGATTTACGGCTACACACTTCTCGCCTTATACCATATTCGTTGATACTCAGAATGTGGTAAGGGGAATCAGTGATACCACACCCAAGACAGGTGACGGAATAGCACCCAAGTGGTTCCTGTCGGCAGGTATGCTTTCGCTCTCGGCAATACTCTTCCTGTGGAGAGATAAGAAGCCTGAGATGGCGAAGGCGATGGAGGAGAAGAAGAGGAAAAAGAGAAGCCGTTAAGGCAGAAAGGAGGCAGTATATGAGGAAGAAGATACTGATAGTTTTACCGGTGTCTGTACTCGTGCTGTCTCTTTTGATAGGCGGCATAATAAAAAGCCGGGCCGAAATACATGAGATATATAATATTAAGGACGGAGTGCTGATCTCTTATGAGGGAAGCGAAGCTCATGCATCGATACCCGGAGGAGTCAGTGTCATAGGGCGTCAGGCCTTTGAGAATAACAGAACACTTAAATCGGTAACGATACCGGGCAGTGTTACCCGCATTGAATATGCTGCATTCGCAGGCTGCGATTCGCTGCAGAGCGTTGAGATTCCGGATAGTGTGAACGAATTGGAAGATTCGGTATTCAGGAGCTGCAAATCCCTTTCCTATGTCAAACTCGGTAAAAATGTCAGTGAAATGGGCGCCGGAGTATTCGGTGACTGTGATATGCTTTCGGGCCTTGATATAGACAGTGGTAACAGCGAATTTGCAATGTACAGCGGCGGGCTGTATGACAGCAAGTTTAAAAAACTCTACCAGTTCTTCAGCGGCAGCGCGGATACTATCTTTAATGCACCTACAACTTTAAAAGAGATCGGACGTTATGCTTTCTGGGGAGCAGATTATCTCGAGATGATCGCTGTCCCGGCGGTGGACAGGATCAATGATTATGCCTTTTCCAATGCATCGGGATTAAGATTTGTTACGATACAGACACCTACCAATGAGATAGGCGTTAAGGCCTTTGAAGACTGTGTAAGGCTTGAACAGATAGTAACTCCGATATCCTTAAGAAGCATACATGATACGGCTTTTGACGGCGTGCCTAAGAGCGCGATATTTGTGTGCGAGAATACTTCGGCAGCATGTAAATGGGCTGTTGAGCACGGCTTCCTTCAGTCAGAAAATGCCAGGGAAGTACTGGTAGTACAAAGCAGGCCGGCAACTGTTCCTACGCCCATAGAGTTTGCGGAAACAACGCCTTTAAGTGTTGCGGATGACAGTACAGCAGCGCAGACACAGGCGGATACAAGGGACGGTGTGCTGCTTGGCGGTACTACTGTGGTTACCGACAGAGCTTATGTGGATGTTAATGGTTTAAAGGTCAATGAGGGAAGTGCCAAGCCTACACCGGCGCCTTTTAACGGTATTATTCCCGCCTATGTTCATTATCAGGATGAAAGCCTGATCAAGTATGCATTTGAAGATTTTGACGGTGTAGTCAAGATAGGAGATTTCGCTCTGGCAAGAAGCAGTGTTTCGGAAGTGACGATACCGGAAGGAACGACAGAGATAGGTAAAGGCGCTTTTTATCATTGCGATAATCTCGCTGTCATTACCATACCCGCAAGCGTTACTAAGGTCGGCGCCAATGCCTTTGACCACACTCCCTGGTATAAAGCATGGGAAGCGGATAAGAGCGCAGGTGATTGGCTGATAGTAGGGGATGGCGTGGCTGTCGGATATAAAGGAAAAGAGAGCGCGCCGAAGATACCGGATGAAGTGAAAAGCATTGCTGAGGGTGTTTTATAAGCCCCATAAAAAAATAAAGGAGATATTGAAATGAGCAAGATTGTGATGAAGACGCCGTTAGTAGAGATGGACGGCGACGAGATGACCAGAATACTCTGGGGAATGATCAAGGAGGAGCTGATCGAGCCGTATATCGAACTGAAGACGGAATATTACGACCTGGGATTAAAGAACAGAAACGATACGGATGATAAGGTAACGGTGGACAGTGCCGAAGCCACCAAGAAATACGGAGTAGCTGTAAAATGTGCGACCATCACTCCCAATGCGGCAAGAGTAAAAGAATATGATCTGAAAGAAATGTGGAAGAGCCCCAACGGTACCATAAGAGCAATACTTGACGGTACGGTTTTCAGGGCTCCGATACTCGTTAAGGGCATAGTTCCTTATGTGAAAAACTGGACAAAGCCCATCACCATCGCGCGTCATGCTTATGGTGATGTATATAAGAACGTAGAAATAAAAGTGCCCGGAAAAGGCAAGGCTGAGCTTGTATTCACGGCTGAGGACGGAAGTGAGATAAGAGAGACCATACATCAGTTTGACGGCTCCGGCATCATACAGGGCATTCATAACACTGATGCTTCCATTACTTCATTTGCGCATGCCTGCTTTAAGTATGCGCTTGATACCAAGCAGGATCTGTGGTTTTCAACAAAAGACACCATATCCAAAAAGTATGATCACAACTTCAAGGATATCTTCCAGGATCTGTATGATAATGAGTATAAAGCAGACTTTGAAAAAGCAGGGATCGAGTATTTCTATACACTGATCGATGATGCGGTTGCCAGAGTTATACGTTCGGAAGGCGGCTTTATCTGGGCCTGCAAGAATTACGACGGTGATGTTATGAGCGATATGGTGGCTACGGCATACGGAGATCTCTCAATGATGACTTCGGTGCTGGTATCTCCCAAGGGAGTATATGAATATGAGGCAGCCCACGGAACCGTACAGAGACATTATTACAAGCATCTGAAGGGCGAAGAGACTTCTACCAATTCCATTGCAACTATATTTGCGTGGACCGGGGCACTCAGAAAAAGAGGAGAGCTTGACGGAATAAGCGAACTTGTGGAATACGCTGATAAGATGGAAAAGGCTTGTGTTAAGACCGTTGAAGACGGCAAAATGACCAAGTCACTTTCCCTGATCTCCACCTGTGAGAATCCCGTGATCCTCAATTCCATGGATTTCATCAAGGCTATAAGGAATACCTTTGACACAATGTAAGGGAGGGCAGGATGTCCAGGACCGACGATATATTCAGACCTGCACTGGCCGGTAAAAAGATCCCGATCATCTCTTTGGACAACAAATGGTACAAACTGATGGCGGGCATAGAGCATACTCCGGAAATGAAAGAGCTTGAAGACAAGCTTAAGGAACTGCTGAAACGCCAGGGTAAGATCAACAGCGAACTGAAGGAAATAAAGAAACAGAAAGCCAAACTCATGGAGGACATCGTGGGTGTGATGGATTCCGAGAACGGTGACGAAAAGCAGGAAGAATATAAGAAAAAGATAGATGAATGCAATGCGCGGATGGATAAGTATCAGGACGAGCTGCTGGATCTTCCGAAAGAGATCAATGAGGTCAATATGGAACTGATGCTTGATACCATGGAGATCTGCTATGAAGTGATACAGGAAAATACGGATAAGATAAAGGAGATAGCCGACTGGATAACAAATGTCCGTATTGAACTCAAGAAAAACGTTGTCAGGAAACAGGAGTGCGAACTGAAAAATCAGCAGATGTACTCTTATATGCATGATATTTTCGGGGCGGAGGTCATCGATATCTTCGACATGAAGTATAATCCCGAAGAAAATCCGCTGAAAGCATAACTGTTCGGGAGGAAAGATATGCACGAGGAAAGAGTCTATGCTGCGGTAGATCTTTCAAACATAAGACATAATATCGCTGAGATATACAGACATACAAAGGGCTGTAGTCGTATAATGGCCGTAATAAAGGCTGACGGTTACGGACACGGCGCAAAAAGGATAGCCGAAGCATTGCTGAATGCCGATGAGGTATTCGGCTTTGCTGTTGCTACCATTGATGAGGCGCTGGAACTTAGCGCGATGCCCGTAAAGAAGCCGGTGCTCATACTCGGTTACTGTTTTCCCTCGGGCTACAGGGAAGCGGTGGAGAATGATATAAGGCTTACAATATTTGACAGGAAGAGTGCGGAACAATTAAATGCCGCGGCTGCCGGACTCGACAAAAAGGCCAAGATACACATCAAGCTTGATACAGGTATGGGACGTATCGGCATTAAACCTGACAGTGAAGGCCGTGAGCTGGTAAGAGATATAGCAGGCCTTGAAAACATCGAAATAGAAGGTATCTTTACTCACTTCGCAAGGGCCGATGAAGCCGACAAGAGCTATGCTAATAAGCAGCTTCAGGTTTTTAAGGATTTTGTTGAAAGTCTCAGGGATTTCGGTATAGAGATACCTTATCCTCACTGTGCCAACAGCGCTGCCATCATGGAAATGCCGGATACCTGGTTTAAGCTGGTCAGAAGCGGGATCATAACTTATGGAATGATGCCTTCCGATGAAGTGAAGGCCGGTGATCTTAACTTGAAACCTGCCATGGAAATAAGGTCCAGCGTGATCTTTGTTAAGGATGTACCTGCAGGAACTGCCATAAGCTACGGCGGCACATTTGTGACAAATGCGCCTTCGCGTATAGCAACGGTTTCGGTAGGCTATGCGGACGGTTATCCGAGAAGCTTGTCAGGTAAGGGAGAAGTACTGATACGAGGGCACAGATACCGGGTAGCCGGTCGTGTCTGTATGGATCAGATGATGGTGGACATTACAGGCAATACCGATATAGAAGCCGGTGATCCGGTTACTATAGTAGGCCGTGACGGAGACGACGAGATAAGCATGGAAGAGTTTGCGGCAATGAGCGGACGCATAAATTACGAGGCAGTATGCGATATAGGAAAGCGCGTGCCGCGCGTATATCTCACATAAACAGGAGTATTAATGGGACTATTCGGATTTGGAAAAAAAGATGATACCGGCAAAGAACAGGAGATCATCGCCATGGTCAATGAAGGCCAGGAAAAGGGTGAGATAGAACCGGAAGAAGCGGAGATGATCGCCAATATCTTTGAGTATTCTGATAAAGAAGCGGCGGATATCATGACTCACAGGAATCATATACAGGCTTTTGAAGACAGCTGCAAGCTTAAGGATGCGATCAGCGAGATACTGAACGGGAGCTTTTCAAGATTTCCCGTATATCATGAGGATATAGATCATATAGTCGGTATATTGCATCTGAAGGACGCCTTCAGGGTATATTATAATGCGCCGAAACAGAATCCGCCCCTGTCCGAGATAAAGGGACTGTTAAGGGAGACGGATTTTGTGCCTGAGACAAAGAATATAGACGATCTTTTCAGAGAAATGCAAAAGAATAATGAGCAGATGGTCATAGTCGTTGACGAGTATGGCCAGACTTCCGGGCTGATAGCCATGGAAGATATACTTGAAGAGATATTCGGAAATATACGGGATGAGTATGACGAAGAAAAGGATATGATCGTAGCTTCCGATAATGAACAGACTTTTCTTATAGAGGGACTTGCAAAGCTGGAAGATCTGGAGGAAGAACTGGGCATAGATTTCGGTGAGACCCAGACACAGACCATAAACGGTTATCTGATAACTCTAATGGAAAAGATACCTGAAGAAGGGGAACACTTCGAGACAGATATAGGCGGATACCATGTCAGAGTCGAAGAGGTCGAAGACAAGAAAGTCAAAACTGTAAGATTCACAAAAGTATAAGTTTGCAATTTACATAATATAATGATGCTAAGGTCAAATGGGCATACGATCTTCGATCGTATGATCATGATGCAGAATAAATCGCTCTGGCAAGCTGGCTTGCCGAGACGATTTTTTATGCATCATATCCAAGCGGCTATGCTGCTTGGAACCATTTGACCAATTTAACATAAAATGGTAAAATACTACATATTGTTTTAAGGAGAGAAGATTATGTCAGGACATTCTAAATTTGCCAATATCAAGCATAAGAAGGAAAAAAATGATGCCGCAAAGGGAAAGATCTTTACGATACTCGGTCGAGAGATTGCGGTTGCGGTAAAGGAAGGCGGTCCGGATCCGACAAGCAACTATAAGCTTGCTGCCGTGATAGCAAAGGCTAAGGCCAACAATATGCCTAACGATACCATAGACAGGGGCATTAAGAAAGCTTCCGGCGAAGCAGGCAGCGTCAACTATGAGCATGTAGTATATGAGGGCTACGGCCCCGGCGGAACGGCCATAATAGTTGAAGCTCTGACGGACAACAAGAACAGGGCTGCTGCTAATGTAAGGAATGCATTTACCAAAGGCCAGGGAAGTATAGGAACCCAGGGCTGTGTGTCCTATATGTTTGATACCAAAGGCCAGATCATCATAGATAAAGAGGAATGTGATCTGGATGCGGATACTTTAATGGAAAAGGCATTGGATGCCGGAGCAGAGGATTTTAACGAAGAGGAAGACAGTTTCGAGATATTGACGGATCCGGCAGGTTTTGACGAGGTATTTAAAGCCTTTACGGATGAAGGCATACCCATGGTAAGCGCCGAGGTTACAAGATTACCGCAGAATTATGTTGAACTGACAGATGAAGAAGCAATAAAGAACCTGACCAGAATACTCGATCTTTTAGATGAAGAGGACGACGTTCAGAATGTCTACACGAACTGGGATGAAGGCTAAACTGGCCATTGTAGTACCGTGTTATAACGAAGAAGAGATGTTCCCGACCAGCAGGAGCACTCTTTGTGCTGTAATTAAGGATCTTGCGGGAAAAGAAAAGATCGCTTCGGACAGTTTTGTTCTGTTCGTTAATGACGGAAGTACCGATAAAACCTGGGGGTTAATAAGCGAAGCGGCGGAGAATGATGCGAGTGTCTGGGGCATATCACTTACAAGAAACTGCGGACACCAGTCGGCTCTGCTGGCAGGTCTTATGGAAGCAAGGAAATATGCTGATGTCACAGTTTCCATAGATGCTGATCTGCAGGATGATGTCAATGTCATCGAAGAGATGATGGACCGGTATTATGAGGGCTGTGATATCGTATATGGTGTAAGAAGCGGACGCAAGACCGACAGCTTCATGAAGCGGAGCACGGCCCAGTTATATTATAAACTCCTGGAAAAACTCGGAGTAAAATCCGTTTATAATCATGCGGATTTCAGGCTGATGTCAAAAAAAGCAGTGGATGAGCTGGCCAGATACAAGGAAAGCAACCTTTATTTAAGAGGACTCATACCGCAGCTCGGCTTTAAGACTGCTTCGGTTTATTATGAACGCAAGGAAAGAATGGCAGGTGAATCAAAGTATCCTTTTTCCAAAATGCTTAACCTGGCCATTAACGGTATCACTTCTTTTTCAAACAAGCCCATCAAGATGGTCATGCATTTCGGCTTTTTCGTTATGCTTGTCTGCCTTGCTGCAGCTGTATATGCTTTCGTATCATATTTTAACGGAGATGTTGAAAGAGGATGGACTTCGGTGATACTGTCCATCTGGTTTCTCGGGGGTGTTCAGCTGATATCCTTCGGCATAATAGGAGAATATATCGGCAGGATATATACAGAAGTTAAAGGCAGGCCTTTGTACAGTATAGAAGAATTTATATCTCATGGGGAGGAGAACGGAGATGTTCGGGAAAAAGAATAAACCAATCGACCTTCAGGAAGATAAAGCGAGAAAAGACGCTGAACTGGCGGCTTTGGAGGCATCTCTTGATTTTCTGAAAAGACCGCAGGTGCAGGAAACAGATGATACCGAAAGCGGTGACGGTGAGAAGCAAAGCGAGATCGTGACTGCTGCTGACAGGGCAAGAGCCATGAAATTCGGAAGGCGGATGGATTACAAGACCGCTGTGGTTAAACGCGGTGAGAATAATCAGGAAGAAGTAGAAAAAACTTCTGAAGATGATAACGATAAGACTGCTGAGGAAATAAAACCGGATGAGTCTGCACAGCAGATCATCGAAGCTGAAAGTTCGGAAATGCCTGCAGAGACAGTAGAAGAAAACACTATTGCAGTGACAGCAGAAGCAGAGGAACCCGTTCCTGCAAAAAGCAATGAAGATGAGACTCAAGCCGCAAAGGATGAAAAGCCTGCAGCAGAAGAATCTAAAGGCATAGTGATAGCTGAGGCGCCCGTTCCCGATACCGGCGAGACAGAGGAACCGCAGCTTATCGAGAATCCGCTTCCCACACCAAAGAAGCATGTACCTAAAGAAATGGATTTTGATATTGAACCCGATCCGGATCATATGCATTTTGACGTTGTGGACCTTAAGGGAAAAGACTATTTTGACATATAAGAGGTAAGATCTTGGCATCAGGCAGTACCGGAAACAGAAAACGGAAAAGTACGGGAAATACCCGCAGGAAGAGTACTACAACAAGAAGAAGCACTACAGCAAAAAAGAGTACCGCACGAAAGAAAAGCGCAGAGGAACAGGCTTTTTTGGCAGAGATACTGTATCTTGCGCTGTTTTGTGCTATCCTTGTTATTTTTTTGTGTGTCACCGGATTGGTAGGCGGAGCATTCGGACCCGGCGTGAAAAAGTTTTTCATCGGGCTTATGGGGCTCATGGCTTATATTCTTCCTCCCGCCATCATGATCAGCATGATCTATTATATCTTAAGTAAAAGAGAAGCGGGGAAACTGAAGATCATCTCCACGGTATTCATAGTGTTGTGCCTGGGAATGCTGATGGCATTCTTTGCAGGTACTGATTTTGATGCATTGCTTTCCGAAAAAGGAGGGCGGGTTAAAGCCTTGTATGAGATGCAGGGAGGCGGCGGAGCATTTTTCGGTCTGCCGGCTCTGCTTTTTTTCAGCCTTTTCGGTAAAGGCGGTTCATATCTGATACTCTTTATTCTTTTGCTGATTTCCGTTCTGCTCTTCCTGGGCAAAAGCTTCATTGCTTCATTTGCCGAATTGCTCAAGAATATGGGAAACGGTATTGCAGAAGGTTATACGGAGGTTAAAAACAGCGCCGGTGAATTCAGAAACAGAATGGAAGCCGAAGATGAGTACTATGATGAAGAAGATGAGCCTGAGACTATTGAGGCCTTTGACAGGGAAAGGGAGAGGGCAAGAAATAAAAAGTTCAGCCGGGATATGATGAATTCCCAGGATGAAAAGCGCAGACGAAGGGAAGAAAAAGAACTCAGAAGACGCGAAGAACTTGAAAGAAAAGATGATGAGCGTATCTTAAGTACTTCCGGAAATAAGCGTAAAAGTCTGAAATTACAGCAGGAAGAAGGACCCGGCAGTCTTGATGATATACATGAGATCACGCTTCTTTCAGATACACAGAAGCTGCTCTTCCAGCAGGAAGCACGTATACAGGATGAAATGATCGAACTGACCGGAGGGGATAATGATGACTCTGAACTGCCGCCGCCTCCCGAAGAATACAGATATAGCGAAGAAGTTGCAGAGCAGGAAGAGGAGCTTAATGATCTTCCTCCCGAAGTGGTATATGTTGAAGAACCTGAGATCGAAAGTATAACGAAAGAGCCGGAAGTAGAAGCAGCACCAAAGGAGATAAGTCCAAAAACGGATGAAAATGCAGTGTTAAGCAATATGCCGACTCCGGTTACGGAAAGAAGTCATAAGCTTGAAGATACCGGCAATATAAAACCTGCACCTAAAAAGAAAAGCGGAAAATATACGCCGCCTTCTCTTGATCTGCTTGAAAAGAATGATAAGAATTCCGGGGGCGACAGCGACAGACAGCTGCAGGAGACAGCTGCCCTGTTACAATCTACGCTTGCCAGTTTCGGCATAACCGTCGAGGTGAAGGAGATAAGCCAGGGACCTTCGGTTACGCGTTTTGAACTGCAGATGCCGGGAGGCGTAAAGGTACAGAAGATAGTAAATCTTGCGGACGATATCAAACTGAACCTGGCGGCTCAGGATATAAGGATAGAGGCTCCGATACCCGGTAAATCAATGGTTGGTGTGGAGATACCCAATAAAGAGAGACAGACGGTAAAGATCCGTGATCTTATAGATTCAAGAGAGTTTAAGAGAGCGGAATCAAAACTGTCCTATGTTGTAGGTAAGGATATAAGCGGGCAGATAATCATCTCGGATATAGCTAAGATGCCTCATATGCTGATAGCAGGTTCCACAGGCTCAGGTAAGAGTGTGTTTACCAACTCAATAATAATGAGCATACTTTACAAGGCGAATCCGGATGAAGTCAAGCTGATACTGATCGATCCCAAGATCGTTGAGTTCTCGGTATATAACGGAATTCCCCATCTGCTGCTCCCGGTCGTTACCGATCCCAGACAGGCCAGCGCGGCTCTTGCCTGGGCAGTGGCTGAAATGACCAGAAGATATAAGCTCTTCGCGGATGCCAATGTCAGAGCGATCACTGCATATAATGAGTTGAGCGAAACAGGTGAAGAAGAAAAACTGCCTCAGATAGTGATAGTCGTGGATGAGCTTGCTGATCTGATGATGGTGGCTTCCAAAGAAGTGGAAGAGTCCATCTGCCGTCTTGCTCAGTTGGCAAGAGCCGCAGGCATACATCTGATAATCGCAACCCAGCGTCCCAGCGTTGATGTCATAACAGGTCTGATCAAAGCCAATATGCCGAGCCGTGTAGGTCTGAAAGTGGCCAGCGGTATAGACAGCCGTACGATACTGGACATGGTGGGGGCCGAAAGACTGCTTGGCAACGGCGACATGCTCTTCTATCCCCAGGGTATACCCAAGCCTTTACGTGTGCAGGGAGCCTTTGTAAAGGATACGGAAGTGCAGAGAGTCGTGGAAGCTCTTAAAGCGCAGAGCGGAGATGATGTATACGATAAGGAGATCGTAGAAAAGATCACCAATCTTGCTGTTGGTGATAAGAACACGGAAAGCGACAGTGAAGCAGCAGGAGGAAGCGATACCGACAGTCTGTATGCGGATGCCTGCAGATTCGTGGGTGAGAAAGAAAAAGCGTCCACCAGCATGATACAGAGAGTTTTCAAAGTGGGCTTCAACAGGGCTGCCAGGATGCTGGATAAGATGGAGCAGGACGGTGTGGTAGGACCCGAAGACGGCACCAAGCCCAGAAAGATACTGATGAGCAGGATAGAGATAGAGAACTATATAGCCGGATTATAAAAAAGGAGCGGATGATATGAAGAGTGATATTGAGATCGCGCAGGAAGCGAAGCTGTTACCCATCACGGAAGTAGCAAAGGCTGCCGGTATACCTGAGGATGCTTTAGAGCTTTACGGAAAATATAAGGCAAAACTCTCACCGGAATATCTGGAGAGCATCAAAGCCAATAAAGCAGGAAAACTGATACTGGTGACAGCCATCAATCCGACTCCCGCCGGAGAAGGTAAGACGACCATCAGCGTTGGCTTAAGCCAGGCTTTTGCAAAGAGGGGAAAAAAGGCAGTGCTTGCTCTTCGCGAACCTTCACTCGGGCCCTGTTTCGGTGTAAAAGGCGGAGCTGCCGGTGGCGGATATGCCCAGGTAGTGCCTATGGAGGAGATCAATCTTCATTTTACCGGGGATTTTCATGCTATAACTTCAGCAAACAATCTTCTGGCAGCTATGTTAGATAATCATATACAGCAGGGAAATGAACTCAGGATAGACACAAGGCGCATACTTTGGAAACGCTGTGTGGATATGAATGACAGAGTTTTACGAAACGTGGTGGTGGGCTTAGGCAGCAAAAATGACGGCTTTGTCAGGGAAGAGCATTTCCAGATAACCGTTGCCAGCGAGATAATGGCTATATTCTGTCTGTCAAAGGATCTGAAAGACCTTAAAAAGAGACTTTCTGAAATAATAGTTGCCTACGATATGGACGGGAAAGCCGTGACGGCCGGTGATATAGGCGCTGTGGGGGCCATGACGGCACTGTTAAAGGACGCGATAAGACCTAATCTGGTGCAGACACTGGAGCATACGCCTGTGCTGATACACGGCGGGCCTTTTGCAAATATCGCACATGGCTGCAACAGTATAATAGCCACGGAGGCCGCAAGGCACATGGCTGATTACTGTGTGACGGAGGCCGGCTTCGGTGCGGATCTGGGAGCGGAGAAATTCCTTGATATCAAATGCAGAAAGGCAGGCTTTAATCCCGATGCGGTAGTTATAGTAGCTACCATAAGAGCGCTTAAGTATAACGGCGGTATAGCAAAGACTGAGCTTGGTAATGAGAATGTGGCAGCACTTGAAAAGGGAAGCGCCAATCTTAAGAAACATGTTGAGAACATAAAGTCCTATGGGCTTCCCGTTGTGGTAACCATCAACAGATTTGCCCAGGATACAGATGCTGAAATTGAAAAGCTCAGCAGCATATGCAAAGAATGCGGCGTACCCTTTACCGTGTCGGAGGTATTCACCAAGGGCGGCGAGGGCGCTGTGGAGCTGGTAGACGAGCTGGTTAAACTTACCGAAGATAAGCATGAGTTCAAGCCTTTATATCCGGATGATCTGCCTTTAAAAGAAAAGATAGAAACCGTAGCAACGAAGATATACGGCGCTGAGGGCGTGGATTATTCAAAAGAAGCGCTTACGGAGCTTGACAGACTTGAAAAGGAAGGCTTCGGTAAAATGCCGGTATGTATGGCAAAGACTCAATACTCGCTTTCCGATGATCCGAAAAAGCTCGGACGTCCGGAGGGCTTCAGGATCACGGTGCGTGAGGTGTATATCTCCGCAGGCGCCGGTTTTGTGGTGGCTATCAGCGGAAGTATAATGACTATGCCGGGACTGCCTGCAAAACCTGCAGCGCTTAATATAGATGTTGATGACAACGGTAATATAACAGGACTGTTCTAAGGAGGAGAAAAAAATGGCTATGCTGATAGACGGTAAGAGAATTTCACAAGAGATAAAGGATGAGCTTAAGGAAAAGGCAGCTGAGCTTAAGGCAGCCGGTAAAGAGCCTTGTCTGGCAGTGATTCTGGTCGGTGAAGATCCTGCATCAAAAGTATATGTCGGCAATAAGAAAAAAGCCTGCGAATATATAGGAATACGTTCCGAATCCTATGAATTGCCGGAAAGCACAAGCGAGAGCGAGCTGCTTGAGCTGATAGAAAGACTTAATAAAGATGATAAGGTAAACGGCATTCTCGTACAGCTTCCTCTGCCTTCACATATCAACGAGAAAGCAGTGATAAGGAGTATATCTGCGGCAAAGGATGTTGACGGGTTCCATCCCGAAAATGTCGGGGCCCTGCTGATAGGCGAAAAGGGCTATGTTTCCTGTACACCGGCCGGCGTTATCGAATTGCTTAAAAGGTCGGGAATAAGCATTGAAGGAAAAGAATGTGTCGTGATAGGCCGAAGCAATATAGTAGGAAAGCCCATGGGAGTGCTGCTGCTCCGTGAAAACGGAACAGTTACCATATGTCATTCAAGGACACAGGATCTCAAGACTGTCTGCAAAAGAGCTGATATACTGGTAGCAGCAGTTGGTAAACCTAAGATGATAAACAGGGAATATATCAAAGAAGGCGCAGTAGTTATTGATGTAGGCATCCATAGGATGGAGAACGGAAAGCTCTGCGGCGACGTTGATTTCGCCGATGTGGAAGATATGGTTTCTGCCATTACTCCGGTTCCCGGAGGTGTAGGCCCCATGACCATCGCAATGCTGATGAAAAATTGTATTGAGTCTGTTGAGGCATAAAGATGATCTGTCAGAAATGCGGCAACGAAATAGATGAAGGAAAGCTTATCTGTGAGAAGTGCGGATCGGACGTACAGCTCATCCCTTCTTTTGAACCTGAGATAGAGCGTGAGATCAGTGATGCTCTGTCAAATCCTTATGTGGATGACGATGAAGAGGAAGCTTATTACGAAGATGATCAGGCTTATTATGATGATGAGCTTATTGATGAAGCTGAGCCGGAATACTATGATGATGCTGAATACAATGATGACGAAGCCGCATATTATGAAGATGAAGCCATATACGACGAAGAATACAGAGATGAAGATTATAACGATTATGAAGAGCAGGAATTTGACGAGGAATATGACGGCGAACTTCTCGATGAACTTGACGACCTCGAAGATGATGAGGGAAATGTATTAAGGCAGATAGCCCTTGCCATAAGACAGAGCCGTTTCAGACCGGTTTATATGATCTTAGGCGGTATACTGGTAATAGCCATAATAGTATCTGTTATTTATATAGCCGGCGTTGTGGTTCATGACAATTCCAGTGAATACCAGGCCAAGATGGGTATGGAAGCCTTTGATACGGGAAATTATGAAGCGGCCATTACCTATATGGACAGGGCGCATACCCTGGATTCAAGCAATGCGGATATAACATACAAGCTTGCGGAATGTTATCTTGCAGCCGGAGAAGATGAAAATGCACTCGGTATGCTCTGGGAACTCGGCACCACCCAGGCTTATCAGCTGATACTGGGATATTACATAAAGAATGAGGATTTTGACCAGGCAAAGCTGATACTAGAAAACTGTGAGGATGAGAACATAAAGCTGCAGTATCAGTCCTATATGGCCAATCCGCCTGCTTTCAGCGAACCCGAAGGCAGTTATACGGAAAAAGTAACCCTCAAGATCTCGTCAAATACTAACGGAACCATCTACTATACGATGGACGGAACCGAACCGAACAAATACAGTAATATTTATACCACGCCTCTTTCGCTTGAACGCGGTGTCTACGAGATAAGAGCCGTCTTCGTTAACGAATACGGAATGAGATCGGATGAAGTATACGGAAAGTATTCGATCAACCTGAATGTGCCTGATATGCCTTATGTAATGCCTGCAGGCGGAATGTTCTTAAAGCCGGAGCTGATCAATGTTAAAGTTCCTGAAGGCTGTACCGTATACTATACTACAGACGGCACTGAGCCTGATGCTACAAGCCAGGAATATACAGGACCCGTTCCCATGCTTTTGGGTTCCGCTCATATGATCTTTGTGGCTATCAGTGAAGATGGCATAGCCGGACCTACTGCGGAGAGGGAATACAATCTGAACATTGCCAGCCTTGTGGATCTGAACACTATTCCGCTGCTGATGGCCCAGTACAATATAACCACCGGTAAGACTATAGATCCTCAGGGACATGACAGTAAAAACAATACCCAGCGTTATACTTACAGCATCAATTCGGCCATAGCCCTCGGAGACGGCATATATTTCATAGTTACTGAGAATACCGTCGATAAGGAAGATGTATCCATGAAAACAGGATCATATTATCTCGTGGATGTATATACTTCGGCCATATTCAAGGCTAATGTGAACGAAGACGACCAATCCATATCCCTTGGCGATATGCTGCCGCCGGAGAGCTATATGACGCCTATAGAGATCATGCCATGATAAAGATAGAGTTGATCTGCGTAGGAAAGATAAAGGAAAGATTTCTGGAAGACGCAATAAGTGAATATTCCAAGAGGATCGGCAAATATGCGAATCTGGAGATAATAGAAGTAAAGGATGAAAAAACTCCCGATAATGCTTCCGAGAAAGAGGTATTAAAGATACTGGAAATCGAGGGTGAACGGATCAGAAAGCATATAGATGACAGGGCTCATGTTTTTGCAATGGCCATAGAAGGCCCGCAGATGAGTTCGGAAAACTTCGCAAAACATATAGATGAACTTGGCATGAAAACGTCAAAGCTGCAGTTTATCATAGGCGGTTCATTGGGTATAGCTGCTGATATAAAGAAGAAGGCAGATGAACTGATCAGTTTTTCTAAAATGACTTTTCCGCATCAGTTGATGAGGGTAGTGCTTTTGGAACAGATATACAGGGCGCATAAGATCATCAAGGATGAACCTTATCATAAATAACGCAGCCCTTTCGGATACAGGTTTTTAAGACGGCTGCGGTCAATGCGCCCGCCTCCGAGAACGTAATTATGAAACATCAACGGGACATATACCTTGTTTGGAATGCCTGAGGTATCTATATCGGAGAGATCAAGTTCAAGGCCTTTTATATAGGAAAGTGCTTTATCCGGACGGTCGGAAAGATCGATACGGTGGCGGAAAATCCCGGATGCTGCTTTAAAAAGCTGATGATGGGGAATAAGCCGCTTGATTCAGTCAGCTGTTTCAAAAGCCATAATGCCGGGCATGGTAAAGCCTGAAGGCGGAAGCTTAACAGCCTGAGGGGGAAGGAGACGTATGAATCCTTTTGAGTCCTGTGAGAAGGAAGCTATATCGGTATCCAGGCTGTCTTCCAGTTCGGATAAAAGCTTTTTGCTAAGCCCCACGGTTTTGACCGGACGTGTTTCGGAAACAAAAGAAGCGGGATCGCCGGCTTTTCGCAGATATGAAACAAACTGGCCTTCGCCTTTATATAAGTGGGGATAGAAGCTGTAACAGCCGGCGGCAGTGCACAGAGAATTCTCTGCTATCACTTCGGGAGGCGTTTCTATGGTCATGGGGTGTGAGGAGAGAAGATAGGAAACATTGTCTTCGTTCTCTGAACGCTCATAGGTACAGGTGCTGTAAATAAGCAGACCGCCCGGCCTTAAGCAGCGTACCGCGTTATCAAGGATCTCACGCTGTCTGGAAGCGCAGAGAGCAACATTTTCGGGGCTCCATTCGTTAATGCTTTCAGGGTATTTACGAAACATGCCTTCTCCCGAACAGGGAGCATCGCAGAGCACTACGTCGAAATAAGAAGGAAAATATCCTGCCAGTTCTGCAGGAGACATACAGCTGACCAGCACATTCGGATAAGCCATGCGTTCCATATTCTGTATGAGCACACGGTTCCTGGACATAACAGGCTCGTTGGCGATAAGGAGTCCGGCCGGATTTTTGAGTTTCATGGCAAGCTGTGAAGACTTGCCGCCGGGAGCGGCGCAGAGATCCAAAACCTTTTCACTGCCATTTAGTTTAAGGGCTCCGGCAGGCAGCATGGCTGAAGGATCCTGAGAGTAGATTGCTCCCGCATGATGAAGAAGGGTACGGCCTATATGTTCGTTATCAGTGGTAAAGGCTGCATCCATACCGTTTATAAGGACTGAGGATGAAAGCTCTTCATCGGATGATATAAGTTTACGACAGTCCTCGGGGGATGAGTAAAAGGTATTACAGTGAAAGCCCTTGACCGGCGGCTGATCAAAGCTGTTTTCAAAAGCCTGATAAGCACTGCCCAGGCGGGTTTTCATGATATCAGTGAATTGTCCGGGTAAAGAGATCATGTGTGAGATTATATCAAATAAGGAGGTATATGACAATGGCATATCGTATGTACGATCTGATCGAGAAAAAACGTGACGGTAAAACACTTGATAAAGAAGAGATCAAATGGATGATAGATGAGTATGTGGCCGGAAATATACCCGATTATCAGATGTCAGCATTTACCATGGCAGTCTTTTTCAAGGGACTGGATAAGGAAGAAACACTGAATCTTACCATGGCCATGACGGAAAGCGGAGATACTGTGGATCTCAGCGGTATACAGGGTATAAAAGTCGATAAGCATTCAACCGGCGGTGTAGGTGATAAGACCAGTATAGCGCTGGCTCCTTTGGTTGCCTCAGTCGGTGTTAAAGTTGCCAAGATGAGCGGAAGAGGACTCGGACACACCGGAGGAACCATAGATAAACTGGAGAGTTTTCCCGGTTTTAATACCTCAATAAGCATGGAGGCGTTTTTAAATCAGGTAAATGATATAGGCATAGCGATAATGGGACAGACAAAAGATCTGGTTCCCGCAGACAAGAAGCTCTATGCCCTCAGGGATGTGACGGCAACCGTTGATAAGCTCTCACTTATAGCTTCTTCCATAATGAGCAAGAAATTGGCCAGCGGCGCGGATGCCATAGTACTTGATGTTAAATGCGGCAGCGGTGCGTTCATGAAGAATTATAGTGATGCCAAGGATCTTGCGCAGGAGATGGCAGAGCTTGGAAGGGGAGCGGGTAGGAAGGTTACTGCTTTTATCACGGATATGGATGAACCGCTGGGACTGGCTGTCGGAAATGCCCTTGAAGTAAAGGAAGCGATAGATACCTTAAGGGGTAAGGGACCGGCGGATTTCACCAAACTGGTGATGGAACTGGCCAAAGCCATGGTATGTTTTGCAGGTATCGCAGATAGTGAGGATGAGGCGGAAAAACTCCTTAAGAATTCCATAGAGAATGGTCTGGCTATCAACAAGCTGAAAGAATTCGTAAAAGCCCAGGGCGGTGATGAGAGAGCCGTGGATGATACTTCACTTCTGCCCGAAGCAAAATACGAGACAGAAGTACCGGCTGATAAGGACGGTTATGTGCTCGGAATAGAATGTTCCGAAGTAGGAACGGCTTCTCTGCTTCTCGGAGGCGGAAGACTTACCAAGGAAGATGTGATAGACCTTTCTACAGGCATCATAATGAAAAAGAAAAAGGCTGATAAGGTTGAAAAAGGTGAAGCCCTGGCAGTCATATATTATAACGATGAAGAAAAGATGAAAGTGGCGGCAGAGAGGCTGAAAGCCGCATTTAAGATCGGTGATGTTAAGCCCGACAAAAATGATATCATTCTCGGAAGGATATAAATGAATGGCAAATGAGGAAACGGTAAAGCTCAGTATGGAGGTGGATACGGATTCATTAAGGCTTCTTTTCGGAGCAAATGACAAGTATCTGGACAGACTGGAAAAAGAACTGGAGATAGAGATAAGCGACCGTGACGGGCTGCTGTGGCTGAGCGGAAGCAAACGTAATACGGAAAGGGCCAAAAGGCTTATAAGGGATCTGATAGAAGTGTCAAAGAACGAAAACGAGCTTGAAGAGCAGAAGCTTACATACGGTCTTGATCTGGCTAAGAACGACAGGCAGGATGTGTTGCTGGATCTGGATAAGGAAACGATCTGCCGTACCATAAACGGGAAAAGCGTAAGTCCCAAAACGGAAGGTCAGAAAAAGTATACGGATGCGATCAGAAAAAACATGATAGTATTCGGCAGCGGTCCGGCCGGAACGGGTAAAACTTATCTGGCAATGGCAATGGCCATAACAGCATTCAGGGCTGAAGAAGTAAACCGTATTATACTTACAAGACCTGCCATAGAGGCAGGGGAGAAGCTGGGGTTCCTTCCCGGAGATCTGCAGAGCAAGGTGGATCCTTATCTGCGTCCGCTATATGATGCGCTTTACCAGATAATGGGGGCTGAAGCCTTTCAGAAGAATATGGAAAAAGGACTTATAGAAGTTGCTCCTCTGGCATATATGAGAGGGCGGACTCTTGATAATTCTTTTATCATTCTTGATGAAGCACAGAATACGACTCCTGCACAGATGAAGATGTTTCTGACCAGGATCGGTTTCGGGTCAAAGGCTGTGATCACAGGCGATCTTTCACAGAAGGATCTCGGTGCCGGCGTAAAAAGCGGTCTTGACGAAGCGATAAAGGTACTTAAGGGAGTGGAAGGCATAGCGTTCTGTACACTTGATTCAAGAGATGTGGTAAGACATCCTTTGGTAATGAAGATAGTACAGGCATATGAAAAGTATGAGAAGGCTGTCGAAAGACATAAGATAAAAAGATAAGAAGCATGGTGGGTAAAGCTATATGATGCGGCTATATACGGAATGTGATACGGATTTTATCGATGATTATGAGGCTCTTGCAGGAAAGGTCATAGAAAAGGCGGTGGAAATACACGGCGGTCTTTCCGATTACAGCGTTTCGCTCTATATAGTTGATGAGGATACCATCAGACAGGCCAACAGGGAAACAAGAGATATCGACAAGGTAACCGATGTGCTTTCGTTCCCGAATCTTGAACTGTACGAAGGCGATATTTCTCTGATACAGGAGATGGACAGTACCGATATCTGCGATCCGGAAACCGGAGAAATAATACTTGGTGAGATAATGATCTGCAGAAATAAGGTATATGAACAGGCTGAAGAATACGGACACAGTGTGGAACGCGAATATGCTTTTCTTGTCACCCATTCGATACTTCATCTTCTGGGATATGATCATATGGAGGATGATGAAAGAGAACGTATGGAAGCAAAACAAAAGGAGATACTTGAGGATCTGAAGATCACAAGAGATCGGAGCGTAAAGTGAAAAGAAGAAGAAACAAAAAGCATAAGAGGGCGATACTTCTTGAAGAGAAAGTCATAAAACTCGTTAATATACTTACAGTCCTGTGTTTCATGCTGACAGGCGTTTTCGTTGTAAGAAGATGCGGTCTGGAAGGCAGCTCATTCTTTTTCGGCGCGATGGTGATCTATATCTTTGCGCTTCTGATATATCCGATACCTTTGTCAGAGTCTCTGTATGAGGCGGTAAGAAGACGCAAAGAGACTGAAAATTACAGGAATTCCAAGAGGATATTTAACTTCGGTATAGTAAGCTGCGTGGCTTACGTGATACTGGCGGTGTTGATACTGCTGCTCGCCGGGAAGGGGATCAGTACCCTGATGCTCGCCGGAAAGAGCAACAGACTGGTGCTTGGACTGCTGACAGGCTGCCTTTTTTCTGATTCACTGATGCTGCTCATAAGTGATTATGACGCAGCCATGAGAGATATGAGTCACAGATCCATAGTATTATTCGTAAGGAGCGTTACTGCGCTGATCATGGTGATGATCTTTTCGAGATACTTCTATGAGAGGGGAAAGAGTGTTTCAAGATTTCTCGGCAATGAAACTCCCGGACAGGCTTACTTGGCATCAGGAGCTGCTCTTGGCTTTCTGATATCTTCGGTGATAGCGCTGGTGATCTGTATTATGCTTTATCTTACCGTGAGAGACAGCTTTGAAAAGATGATCAATTCGGATAAGAGCAGCAGGATAGAAGACGGATATATGGTGCTTTCTAATGTTTGGCCCTATTCGATCTTTCTGATAAGCTTCTTCCTGTTTGATGTATTACTGTGGCTTATATATAAAGCAGCGCTTATTAAAAGCGGTCAGGAAATGCTGTTTACCTATCATATGGGAATCTATCACGGAATCGTGATCATGACGCTTTTGCTCCCGGCAGCGCTCATATATATTTTTATACAGCCGAGAATGGATGAACTCAAAAAAGCTCTTAAGGGTGAGTATCTGCACGAAGTAAACAGTGAATGCAGAATGCTGACTAAAACTTCGATGCTGATCTGCTTTGCTTTCTCGGGCGTTTTCGCTGCGCTGTCTCCTGTGATATGTAAAGGGCTTTATTCCTCTGATTCGGTGCTTGCCGAAAAGGCGCTGGTATTCGGTCTTATCATGCTGCCCTTTATGATATATGCTCTTGTCAGCTGTATATTCCTTGTAATGCTGAAGAGATATATGACTCTTGTGATGCATGCGCTTGTATCTGCGGTTCCTTCACTTGTATTGGTATATGTGTTGATCTCTTCGGGAAAGATACTGTTAATGGGAGTGTTGACTGCATTAATGATATTCCAGGTACTGCTGGCAGTATTTAATCACATGCATCTGTTCAAGTATATGAAATTCCGTTTCAACTTAAGGGATTATCTTATAGTGCCCTTGGCGGCTGCGCTTCTGTCATTGGTCCTGTGTTTTATACTCAGGCTGGTATTTTCGCTGTTTCTGCCACCGCTGATATGTTTCCTGTTGTGTGCGGCCATCGGTTTTTTGGCCTATTTCCTGTTCATATGTATCGGCGGAAGCGTGAATAAGTACAGATTAAAAGAATTAACAGGCGGAGAATTACTGTATAAGCTAGTCAGGAAACTGAGGATATTATGAGAAGTGACGTAGTGATCGTCGGCGGCGGTATGGCCGGAATGAGCGCCGGAATAATGCTGTCGGAAGCCGGTCTAAAGACCACGATCCTTGAAAGACAGGAACGGATAGGTAAAAAGCTGCTGCTGACCGGAAGCGGAAAATGCAATATATCAAATATAAGTATTGATGAAACGCATTATCTTTCGGACGATACCGATAAATTGCGAAAGCTCACGGATAATTTCGGTATTGATGAAGCACGTGAATTTCTGAAAAAACTTGGTATAGAGCTTTGCGAAAAAAACGGTTTTCTGTATCCGGTTACCAGACAGGCATCCACGGTACTTGATGCATTAAGATTTAAGCTCGAAGAGAACGGAGTGGAGACAGTCACCGATACCTTAGTCACAAAGCTGGATAAAAAAGACGGCAGGTTTATCATAAATGCTTCAAATGGATGTACTTATGAGGCAGACCGTTGTATCCTTGCCTGCGGCGGTCTTGCGGGAGTATACGGGGAAGATAAAACAAACGGCTATGAACTGCTGAAAAGGAACGGCCACAGAATAAACAAGCCTTATCCGGCTCTTGTCCAACTGCTTGCTGTTGAGGAGCTGAAAGCCATAGCAGGTATAAGATGTGATGCTAAACTATGCCTGCTGGAAAACGGAAATAAAATAGCCGAAGAAGCCGGAGAACTGCAGATAACCGAGAAGGCATTTTCGGGAATACCCGTATTCCAGCTTAGCCGCTATATGATAAGGCCCGGCAATTATTCTCTTAAGATAGATTTTCTTCCCTTTGCGGAAGCTGAGGCTGTGCAGGCCAGATACGAAAGTTTTAGGGAAAGAGAAGCGGAAAAGTTTTTTGCGGGTTGGTTAAATAAAAAACTGGCCATATATCTGTTAAAAATGGAGGGAGTGAAGCCTTCCTGTAAAACAGCGGAACTGACTGTCGAAGATATGAAAAAACTGGTAAACGGTTTTAAGAATGCTGTATTTGAACTGAAAGGCACAAACGGATACAGAAACGCGCAGGTCAGCGGAGGCGGCGTGCCTTTAACGGAAGTGAACGAGCAACTGGAAAGCCGGCTGATGCCGGGATTATATATACTCGGAGAGATGCTGAATGTATGCGGGGAGTGCGGAGGCTATAACCTTCATTTTGCAATGGCTTCAGCCTATGCAGCCTCGCGGGGGATAATATGTACAGGATAGATTCAATAAAACTTAAACCTCCGATACAGGATGAGAAAACGCTCCTTGCAGTTACAGTGGCCAAGCTTACCGGATTGGGACCGGCGGATGTCAATAATCTGACTATACTCCGCAGATCCATAGATGCCAGGAGAAAGCCGGACATTGTGCTTGTATATAATGTTGCCTTTGATCTGACCAAGCCGGAGAGAGGGATGAAACTGCTGACTTCTTCCAAACACGGTGTGGAAGTGAAGATGTACAAGCCGGAGGAGTACCAATACCGCAGATTAGCGGGACGGATGATAGAAGAAGACGAAAGACCGGTGGTGGTGGGAGCAGGTCCCGCCGGCCTGTTCTGCGCTTATATACTTGCGGTTAACGGGTTGCGACCTATCATTATAGAACGCGGCAGAAGTATTGACAGACGAACTGCCGATGTTAAGAAATTCTGGGAAAGCGGAAAGCTTGATACCGAGTCGAACGTTCAGTTCGGAGAAGGCGGGGCAGGCACCTTCTCTGACGGAAAGCTTAATTCTACAGTAGCAGGAAAATCTATGTTTGCCAATGAAGTGTTGAAGTGTTTTGTCAGATTCGGAGCCGATAAGTCCATCTTATACAGCAATAAACCGCATATAGGGACCGATGAACTTAAACGTGTCATTATCAATATGCACAAAGAACTCGAGAATCTGGGGGCTGAATTTCACTTTGAATGTAAGCTGACACGTTGTATAATCAGAGATGGTGTATTAAGAGGCATAAGATATAAGAAAAACGGCGAGAGCAGGGAAAGAGCCTGCAGATATGCAATACTCTGCATAGGTCACAGCGCCAGGGATACTTTTTATTCGCTCTCGATGGAAGGAATGCTTATGGAACCCAAAGCCTTTGCCGTGGGCTTAAGGGTACAGCATCCCCAGGAACTGATAAACAGGGATCAGTATGGTGCCGGATATGAAAGAAAAAATCTGCCGGCTGCTGATTACAAGCTGACTTATAAGGCTGCATCCGGCAGAGGAGTATATTCTTTCTGCATGTGTCCGGGAGGATATATAGTAAATGCTTCCAGTGAAGAAGGACATCTTGCCGTTAACGGCATGAGTTATATGAAGAGGGATTCGGGCTGGGCTAATTCAGCCATAGTGGTGTCCGTAGATAAGAGTATTTACGGAGAAGGCTTGTTCGCGGGAGTGAGCTTCCAGCGTGAACTGGAGATGAATGCATATAATCTCGGACAGGGAAGCATTCCTGTTGAAAGAGTCGGTGATTATTTCAAATGTGCTGATGCGGGACATCTGTCGAAGAGCGCTTATACACCGATGATAAAAGGAAAATACCGCTATGCTCCTTTACATGAATTGCTTTCAAAGCCTTTATATAACGACATAAGAGAAGCATTTACGGATTTTGACAGAAAGCTTCCGGGTTTTGCAAACGATGAGGCCCTCTTTGCAGGCGTAGAGAGCAGGACATCTTCACCTATAAGAATGATCAGGGGCGAAAGCCTGGAGAGCAATATAGAAGGACTGTATCCCTGCGGTGAGGGCGCGGGATATGCAGGCGGGATAACCAGTGCCGCTGCCGACGGAATGAAAGTGGCAGAAGCGCTGATAACAAAATATTTTTGAGACGGAGCAGACAAATGGATCATTTCAGAGAACTTATAAGATCAAAAAAAAGAGTTGTGGTGAAGATAGGTTCTTCATCTTTGAGACATAAGGAGACCGGGGATTTTGACTATATCAAGATGGAGACGCTGGTACGGGAACTCTGCAATATAAGAAATCAGGGAAGAGATGTGATATTGGTTTCTTCGGGAGCCATAGCCGCAGGACGCAAGACTGTAGGACTTAAGGGGGATGACCATACCGTTGCTGTTAAGCAGGCATGTGCCGCAATAGGCCAGGCACGGCTGATGATGGTATATGAGAGACTCTTCTCCCAGTACGGTCAGACCGCAGCCCAGGTATTGATGACAAAAGATACGATAGTAGCAGATTTAAACCGTTTCAATGCCCACAATACTTTTATGGAGCTTTTAAATCTCGGAGCGATACCGATCGTTAACGAGAATGATACAATATCCACCTATGAGATAGAATTCGGTGATAACGATACGCTTTCGGCAATCGTTACAGCTCTCACCGGCGCGGATCTTTTAATACTTCTTTCCGACATAGACGGACTCTATACCGACGATCCGAGGAAGAATCCCGGAGCCGAATTCATGCCGATAGTGACAGAACTGACAGAGGATATAAGGGCTATGGGAAAGGCATCTACAGGATCGGATGTGGGGACCGGGGGTATGGAGTCAAAACTCAGGGCAGCCGAGATCGCTACCAGATCCGGAGCGGATATGATAATAGCAAATGCCAAAGATGTGAGGATACTGCACAGGATCATGGACGGACGGGATGTCGGGACACTCTTCCTGGCAAATAAAGACGAGAATTTCTATCTGAAAGATTATGTTGAGGAATAGATAATATGAATATGGATGAAAGGATAAAGCGTATCAATGAGCTTTATCATAAATCTCAGACTCCCGAAGGCTTGACGGCAGAAGAAAAAATGGAACAGCGTGTTCTGAGAAAGGAATATGTGGATTCCATCAGGAATAACTTAAAAGCCCAGCTTGATAATATAGATATTGTTGAAAAAGACGGAAGCATCACGAACCTCGGAGAAAAATTCGACAAAAAATGAGTATTGAGAAAAAAGAACTCAGAAAAAAAATACTGAAAGAAAGAGATGCACTCAGCTTTGAGCAGAGGGATAATGATTCGGGAACGATCTGCGATCTGCTCTTTCTTCATCCTGCTGTTCTTAATGCCAAAAGTATACTGATGTTTGCATCATTCGGAAGCGAACCCAATACCGATATAATTGCCTTGAGGGCTATGGACATGGGAAAAGAGGTTTTCTATCCGAAGGTGGAAGATAAAGAGATAAGGTTTTACGGGACTGAAGATATATTTAAACTGAAAGCCGGATATAAGGATATAAGGGAACCGGAAACCGGACGACCATGGGATGGGGAGGAAAAGGGTGCGGTGATACTGGTGCCCGGAACGGCCTTTGACAGAGAAGGAAGAAGAATGGGTTACGGCGGCGGCTTTTATGACAGATTTTTAAAAGAGCACCCGTCCATATACAGGATAGGAATATGCTTTCCTTTTCAGCTGCTTGACAGTATACCTGCAGAGGAACATGACGAGAGAGTTGATATGGTAATTACAGGGAGGGAATGATATGGAACTGGAAGTATTGTGCCGGAATGCCAAAGCGGCAAAATATGAACTGAACAGACTGAGTACCGAAAAGAAAAACGAAGCACTCAAAAAGGCCGCGGAATACATAAAGGCTGCAGCTTCTGACATTATTGAGGCAAATAAAAAAGATCTGATCAATGCCGATGAAAAAGGCATGAGCCCGGCGTTAAAAGACAGACTTAAGCTTGATGATAAAAGGATAGACGGTATATGCGAAGGACTGATGCAGGTAGCTGATCTAAATGATCCGGTGGGTGAAGTGCTTGAGAAGTTTGAAAGGCCTAACGGTCTTAAGCTGGAAAAAGTCAGAGTGCCCCTTGGCGTAATCGGAATAATATATGAGTCAAGACCTAACGTGACTGCAGATGCTTTTGCGCTTACATTCAAGGCAGGAAATGTAGTAATACTCAAGGGCGGAAGTGATGCGATCAATTCCAATAAAGCAATCACTGACGTGATCAGAAGGGCGCTTAAGGACTGCGGTATCAACGAAGATGCGGTAAGTCTCATAGAGTCAACCGACAGGGAAACAACAAAAGCATTTATGCAGATGAAGGAATATGTGGACGTGCTGATTCCCAGAGGTTCAGCGGGACTTATCAGATCCGTGGTAGAGAATTCAAAAATACCTGTTATAGAGACGGGTGCAGGAAACTGTCATATCTTTATTGATGAGACAGCCGATGCTGACATGGCAACAGAGATAATCATCAATGCAAAGACTCAGAGGCTGGGGGTATGCAATACCTGTGAATCTCTGGTTGTACACGAAAAGGCTATGGACAGGGTTATGAAGAAGGTGGCAGCCGCTCTTAAGGAGAAAAATGTTGATATAAGGGCTGATGAGGAAGCAAGACTGTCTCTTGACTGCAATGCCGCAACTGAAGAAGATTTCGGAACCGAATATCTTGATCTTATAATTTCGGTTAAAACAGTAAAGAATATTGATGAAGCCATAGCTCATATCAATAAATATTCTACGCATCATTCCGAAGCGATCATTACGGAAGATAAGGCTAATGCGGAAAAATTCCTTAAGGAAGTGGATTCGGCCTGCGTATATGTTAATGCTTCCACACGTTTTACCGACGGTTTTGAATTCGGTTTCGGAGCAGAGATAGGCATAAGCACGCAGATGCTGCATGCAAGAGGTCCGATGGGACTTCGTGAACTTACTTCATACAAGTACAGGATACAGGGAAACGGACAGGTACGAAAGTAATGCATGCTTTCAGGGATGTCGATTACGACAGATATACGATAACAAAAGAATATGATCCCGATGTGGAAAGCATAAGACAGAGGGATATGATAAAGAGTGCGGCTGCACTCGTTAAAAGTAAAAAAGAACAGCTCG
Source organism: Lachnospiraceae bacterium (assembly GCA_016281335.1). GTDB lineage: Bacteria > Bacillota > Clostridia > Lachnospirales > Lachnospiraceae > NK4A136. The sequence continues at coordinate 76,453 of JAEEIK010000103.1, forward strand.
GCAGGGATATAACGGCCTGTGTCGTTACCTTCGGCTGTCAGATGAATTCCAGGGATTCCGAAAAGATCAGCGGTGTTTTGTTAAGCTGCGGCATAAGTCTTACGGAAGATGAGAATGCGGATATCGTTATCTATAACACCTGCACGGTAAGGGATAATGCCAATCAGCGTGTATACGGAAGACTCGGTAATCTGGGCGTTATGAAAAAGAAGAACCCGGATAAAAAGATCGTACTCTGCGGCTGCATGGTCCAGGAAACTGCGGTCATTGAAAAGCTCAGGGAAAGCTATTCCTTTGTTGATATGATCTTCGGAACTCATAATATCTATAAGTTTCCGGAGCTTCTGGTAAGGCTGCTTCAGGAAGATAAGATGATAGTCGATGTCTGGAAGAAGACGGACAGTATAGTTGAAGATCTGCCGACAGTCAGGAAGTATCCTTTTAAATCAGGCGTAAATATCATGTTCGGCTGTGATAATTTCTGTTCATACTGTATAGTTCCCTATGTGCGCGGCAGGGAGCGCAGCCGTAAAAGCTCTGAGATACTTGATGAAGTAAGAAGGCTTTCCGAAAGCGGCGTAAGTGAAGTGATGCTTCTCGGACAGAATGTGAATTCCTATGGCAGAGGCCTGGAGGGAGAGATAAGTTTTCCCGGGCTCCTTAGGGAAGTGGAAAAGATCGACGGTATCAGACGCATACGTTTTATGACTTCACATCCGAAGGACCTTTCCGATGAACTTATAGATGTGATGGCCTCGAGTGATAAGATATGTTCGCATCTGCATCTGCCGGTACAGTCAGGTTCCGACAAAGTACTGGAAATGATGAACAGAAAATACAGCAGGGAAAGCTATCTTAAGCTGGTAGGAAAACTCAGGAAAGCCATGCCTGATCTTTCCATCACCACTGATATAATCGTGGGTTTCCCCGGCGAGGAAGAAGCTGATATTGATGATACGGTGAGTCTGGTACACGAAGCGGCATATGACAATGCGTTTACCTTTATCTACTCGAAAAGGGCAGGAACGCCGGCATCAAATTATCCGGCTACGTTAAGCGATGAACAGATAAGCAGCGGCTTTAACAAAGTGCTTGCGGCTGTTCAGGAAGAGGCAAGAAAAAACGTAGCGAGATTCGCCGGAAGGACCATGGAAGTACTGGTTGAGGAAGTGAATGAAAAAGATAAGGAGTATATGACCGGCAGGCTTTCCGGAAATGTGCTGGTACATTTCAAGGGAGATGCATCTCTTACAGGTTCCTATCTGAAGGTAAAACTTGTTGAGAATAAAGGTTTTTACTATATCGGGGAAAGAGTATGACTGAAATCGATACCGAAAAACTGTCGCCGATGATGGCCAAATACCTGGAAACGAAGGAGGAATACAAAGATTGTATTCTCTTTTACCGTTTGGGAGATTTTTATGAGATGTTCTTTGAGGATGCAGAAACGGCATCAAGAGAACTGGAACTGACTCTTACCGGGAAGAACTGCGGACTCGATGAAAGGGCGCCCATGTGCGGCGTACCTTATCATGCAGTGGAACAGTATTTGAGCAGGCTGGTGGAAAAAGGCTATAAAGTCGCTATCTGCGAACAGGTAGAGGACCCTAAGCTGGCCAAAGGTCTGGTCAAAAGGGAAGTGACCAGGATAGTTACCCCCGGTACGAATATCAGCGATCAGGCTCTGGAAGAAGGAAGAAATCATTATATCATGTGCGTCTTCGCAATGCAGAACGTTTATGGTTTCAGCTGCGCGGATATATCCACCGGAGAGTTTTTCCTTTCGGAAGTAAGCTCCCCGGATAAGCTTAAAGACGAGATACTGAAACTCGAACCCAATGAAATAATCTGTAACGACAATCTCAGTATTTTATATCCTGCAATAAATGAGATAAAAGAAAGACTCGGGATCGCAGTGTATGAGCTGGGGGGCTGGTATTTTGACAAGGCAGAATGTATAAAGACGCTGTGTGAACATTTCAGGGTATCTTCTTTGACAGGGCTCGGCCTTGACTCTTTTGATTCCGGAGTGGTTGCTGCCGGCGCACTGATGCAGTATCTCAATGAGACTCAGATGATCCCTCTGACGCATATAACAAGGCTGACTCCTAATAACGGAAGCGAATACATGCTGCTGGATGGTGCATCCAGACGCAATCTGGAACTTACCGAGACCATGCGCGAAAAACAGAAAAGAGGAACTCTGTTCTGGGTACTTGATAAGACCAAAACCGCCATGGGAGCCAGATTGCTAAGGAATGACATAGAACAGCCGCTGCTTGATGAAGCAAGGATAATAAAAAGGCTCGATGCCGTTGAAGAATTATGCAAAAAGGCTGTCGACAGGGATGAGATCAGAGAGTATCTTAATGCGATATACGATTTCGAGAGGATACTTGCCAAGGTCAGCTTTCATTCCATAAATCCAAGGGATATGATCGCGTTGCTGGGATCCTTAAAGATGCTGCCGCCGATAAAACTTGTGCTTTCATCGATGCAGGCTGAAGGGCTTAAGGAGATATATGAGCAGACGGATGAACTCAAGGATATCGCAGACCGGATAGAACGCATGATCATAGATGAACCGCCGCTTACTATCAGGGAAGGCGGGATGATCAGGGACGGCTTTGATCCGGATATAGATAAACTCAGAAGAGCGAAAACAGAAGGTAAGCAATGGCTGGCATCGCTGGAAAATGAAGAGAGAGAGCGAACCGGGATAAAGAATCTGAAAGTCAAATACAACAAGGTCTTCGGCTATTATCTGGAAGTGACCAATTCCTTTAAGGATCTGGTTCCGGATGATTATCAGAGAAAACAGACGCTGACAGGGGCTGAGCGCTATGTCACACCTCGTCTGAAAGAACTCGAAGACATGATATTAAATGCCGAAGATAAACTGGCTACCCTTGAATACGATGCTTTCTGCGAACTGCGGGATCTCATAGAGGCTAATCTTGACCGTATCCAACGTTCTGCCAGAGTAATGGCAAGGCTTGATGTTTATGCTTCGCTGTCGCTGGTCGCAGAACAGAACAACTATGTAAGACCGAAGATAAACAGGCAGGGGATAATCGATATCAAGGGCGGTCGCCATCCCGTAGTGGAGCGTATGATACAGGGAGATATGTTCGTGGATAACGATACTTATCTCGATAACAAAAAGAACTGCATAAGTATAATCACCGGACCCAATATGGCGGGTAAATCAACATATATGAGGCAGGTGGCGCTTATAAGCCTGATGTTCCAGACAGGAAGTTTCGTGCCGGCAAGAGAGGCATCACTCTGCATAGTAGACAGGATATTTACGAGAGTGGGAGCTTCTGATGACCTGGCAAGCGGACAGTCGACCTTCATGATAGAGATGAATGAAGTGGCAAATATTTTAAGAAATGCCACACAGAAATCACTTATCATCCTGGATGAGATAGGCAGGGGAACCTCGACCTTTGACGGTCTGTCCATTGCCTGGGCCGTGATAGAACATATCAGCAACAAAAAGATACTGGGTGCGAAGACCCTGTTCGCTACGCATTATCATGAGCTTACCGAACTGGAAGGCAAGATGGATAATGTGAACAATTACTGCATTGCGGTAAAGGAAAAAGGCGATGACATAGTATTCTTACGTAAGATCGTGCCCGGAGGAGCAGACAAGAGCTACGGCATACAGGTGGCACGGCTTGCCGGTGTACCCAGGGAAGTGACGGACAGGGCTGCACAGATAGTCGTACAGCTCCTTGATAACGATATTACCGAAAAGATACAGGAGATTGCCATACCGGCAGGGGCCAGGAAGACGGAAATAAAGACCTATGATGATGTGGAACTGGGGCAGATGAGCTTTTTTGATACCACCTCCGATGAAGACATTCTTACGGAACTGGCGAAGCTCGAGATCACAACGCTGACTCCTCTGGAGGCTCTGAACACCCTTTACCACCTTCAGAGCAAGCTTAAAAACCGGTATAAAAAAGGGGAATCAGTTTAAAGAAAAGCTGGAGATAAAAGGAAATGAATGATGTTCTTTATATAGTAATGCCCGCATATAATGAGGAAGCCAATATACGACAGGTAGTCACGGACTGGTATGAACAGATCCGAAATAAGCCTGAAGGCTCCTCACTGGTTGTAGCAGATTCCGGAAGCGCCGACAGGACGCACGAAATCCTTTTGGAAATGCAGAAGGAATATCCGAGGCTTAAGATACTTGAAGACTGCGATAAGCAGCATGGACCGAAATGTATCGCTCTTTACGATTATGCGGTCCGTAACGGAGCGGATTATGTGTTTCAGACTGATTCGGACGGACAGACCGATCCGGCTGAATTTAGCATGTTCTGGAAACACAGGAAAGAATATGACGCGATCTTCGGAAACCGTCCGGACAGAAAAGACGGGATATCTCGTCTGTTTGTGGAGCGTATAGTTACGCTTCTTATCCGTATCTTTTTCGGAGTAAGAGTTCCGGATGCAAATGCTCCATTCCGACTGATGCGCTGTGATATTCTTTCGGAGTATCTGCCGCTTTTTCCGGAAAACTATTTTCTTCCAAATATCATGCTGACTGTTTTCTTTAAGAGTTTCGACAAGCGCGTGGCCTTTCACCGGATCAGTTTCAAGCCGCGTGCAGGAGGAAAGAATTCCATTAACATTCCGAGGATCGTAAAGATAGGCTTCCGTGCTTTATTTGATTTTTGCGACTTCCGTAAAAAGATCAGGGATAAAAAAGATGCAGACAATACAAGTATTAGATAACAACACCATAGATCAGATCGCTGCAGGAGAGGTGGTTGAACGGCCCCTGTCCATAGTCAAGGAGCTTGTGGAGAATGCCATGGATGCGGGAGCAGACCGTATCAGCGTGGAGATCAGAGGCGGCGGCATAGATCTGATCAGAGTCACGGATAACGGAAAGGGAATGGCAAAAGAGGATATACCTTTGGCTTTCCTTCGACACGCAACATCCAAGATAAGAGATATAGATGATCTGAATACACTTAATTCCATGGGCTTCAGAGGTGAGGCTCTTTCTTCGATAGCCTCAGTATGCAAGGTCACGCTTATGACAAAGCGTTCCGAAGATCTGATGGGTTACAGGATGCAGATAAACGGCGGAAAGGCTGAAGAAATCGAAGAGATAGGCGTTCCTGACGGTACCACGCTGATCGCGGCGCATCTGTTTTATAATACTCCTGTCAGACGCAAATTCTTAAAGTCCGCTACAGGAGAAGGAAATGCAGTCAGTGAACTGATGGAGAGGCTGGCTCTTTCAAGACCTGATATATCCTATAAATATGTGGTGAACGGAAGTACCCGTTTTATGACTTCGGGAAACGGAGACCTGAAGGAAACGATACACCGCATTTACGGAAAGGATGCAGCAAAGTGGACGGTTCCCGTATCCTATGAAAAGGACGGTTACAGGATAGACGGTTATCTCGGAACACCGGCCATGAACAGACCCAACAGGAATTTTGAAACATATTTTCTTAATCATCGCTATATACGTTCCGAGGTTGTGGCAAAGGGTATAGAAGAGGGCTATAAGGGATATCTTATGCAGCATAAGTTCCCGTTCTGCGTGCTGCATATAACAATGGACCAGGCAGAGATAGATATAAATGTACATCCTTCAAAGATGGATGTACGTTTTCATGACAGGGAAGCTTTTTACGAACATCTGACGGAAGCGGTGGCTCAGACATTGCATAACAGGGAGATGATCCCGGAAGATGAGAGCAGGGAAGCTGAAGAGAAAGTAAAAGAACCGGTCTTTGAACCCTTTGAGACAAGACCTGAAGAAGTAAGCACAAAAGCCGAAACTGAGGTGAAAAAAGAAGAGGAAGATGACATTTTTGAAGTACAGTTTGAGGAAGGTAAGGAAGAAGGCGAGGTAGTACTTGAGCAGGAAGCCCCGCTGATGCCTGAAGTGAAGACAGAACGCAGCTATATACCCGAAGATCCTTATAAGAATGCAAAACAGATAGAGATGCTTCCGAAGGAGCGCGTGATCTCCAAAAAAGCAAGAGAACAGTACAGACTCATAGGACAGGTATTCAATACTTACTGGATGTTTTCGTATCAGGAGAAGATATATTTTCTTGATCAGCATGCTGCTCATGAGAAGGTTAACTATGAGAAACTGGTTAAAAGATACAGGAATAATGAAGTATATTCGCAGATACTCAGTCCGGGCCTGGTAGTAAGCCTTTCTCCGAGGGAGAAAACGATACTGGAAGAAAACAGGGAAGTGTTTACGAAACTCGGTTTTGAAACAGAGGATTTCGGCGGTAATGAAGTGATGCTGAATGCAATCCCCCAGGAGACTTTCAAAAAGAACGGAGATGAACTGTTTCTTGATATACTGAATGACCTCGCGGAAAAAGGAAGCGGACGTATTCCCGATGTGATAGACAGGGTGATAGCGACCATGGCCTGCAAAGCCAGCGTAAAAGGCGGGGATGAGGTGAGCTTTAAGGAAATGGAAACAGTGCTTGACGAGCTGCTGGAACTTGAGAATCCTTATCACTGCCCTCACGGAAGACCTACAATGTTTTCCATGAGCAGGATGGAACTGGAGAGGAAATTTAAGAGAATAGTAAACTGATGGATAAGATATATATCATCGCAGGGCCGACCGCTACGGGTAAATCAGCAGCGGCTGTGCGGCTTGCAAAAAAAATCGGCGGAGAAGTGATATCTGCAGACTCCATGCAGGTGTACAGAGGCATGGATATAGGCACGGCCAAAGTGACCGAGGAAGAGATGCAGGGCATTCCGCATCACCTGATAGATATACTGGAACCCACAGAGGAATTCAATATACACATCTTTCAAAAACTCTGTAAAAAAGCCATAAGTGAGATCCTGGAAAGAGGCAATGTCCCGATAATATGCGGAGGCACCGGTTTTTATATTCAGTCGGTTCTTTATGATATAGAGTTTACCGAAGAAGAAACAGATATGAGCTACCGCAGGGAACTGGAGCAGCTATATAAAGAAAAAGGCGGTGAAGTGCTGTACGAGATGCTGCGGGCTGTGGATCCGGCTTCCTGTGAAGCCATACATCCCAATAATGTGAAGCGTGTGATAAGGGCGCTGGAGTATCACAGAGAGACCGGCGGGCAGATCTCGGAACACAATGTGGAACAGAGAAAGAAGGATCCTGCTTATGATGCCGAGTTTTATGTGCTTTATGATGACAGGCAGCTTATGTATGAACGCATAGACAGACGTGTGGATATGATGATGGAAGCAGGCCTTGTTGACGAGGTGAGACGGCTGAAAGAATATGTTCCGCGGGAGGCTGTATCGATGCAGGGGCTGGGATATAAAGAGATATATGCTTATCTTGAGGGGGAATGCAGCCTTGAGGAAGCGGTATATATACTGAAAAGAGATACCAGACATTTTGCAAAACGACAGATCACCTGGTTTAAGCGTGAAAAAAACACTATATGGCTAAAACCCTCCGATCTGCCATGGTAGACGAGGCGCAAGATTTATGCTAAAATAATAGCCGATTTTGCTGATGAAAGGATAAGGATATGTTATACAAAAGTACCAGAAACAATGCACTAAGATATACTGCCTCCCAGGCAGTCTTAAAGGGACTGTCGGATGACGGAGGTCTGTTCATGCCCACGAACCTGCCCGTTCTTGATAAAGAGCTTAAAGAACTCGCAGAGATGGATTATAAGGGTGTCGCTTATGAAGTTATGAAGCTCTACCTTACTGATTATAGTGAAGAGGAACTGAAATACTGTATAGAGCATGCTTATGACGATAAATTCGATATTGCTGATAAAGTGGAATTAAAAAGGGCCGGCGGGGCTTATTATCTCGAGCTCTTTCACGGACCTACCATTGCTTTTAAGGACATGGCACTTTCGATATTGCCTTATCTTATGACCACGGCAGCAAAGAAGAATGAACTTAAAGAAGAGATAGTAATACTTACGGCTACCAGCGGTGATACAGGAAAAGCAGCACTGGCCGGCTTTGCAGATGTGCCGGGAACCAGGATAATGGTATTTTATCCCAAGGACGGTGTATCGAAGATACAGGAAAAGCAGATGGTCACCCAGAAGGGAGCCAATGTAAAGGTCATCGGCATAAAAGGTAATTTTGATGATGCTCAGAACGGCGTTAAGGCTATGTTCGGAGATGCAGAGCTTAAAGAAGAATTGAAGAACAGAGGTTATGTTTTTTCTTCGGCCAATTCTATCAATATAGGCAGGCTTGTGCCCCAGGTGGTTTATTACGTATATGCTTATACCAGACTGCTTAAGGACGGCGTGATAAGCGAAGGCGGGGAGATAAATATCTGCGTGCCTACCGGTAATTTCGGCAACATACTTGCTGCATATTTTGCCAAGAAGCTGGGAGTTCCGGTAGGAAAACTTATCTGTGCTTCAAATAAGAATAAGGTTCTCACCGATTTCTTTAAGAGCGGTACTTATGACAAGCTTCATGTGATGGATGAAAGCGGAAACTTTAATGAGAAGAGAGAGTTTATGCTCACCAGTTCTCCTTCCATGGATATACTTATCTCCAGCAACCTGGAAAGACTTATATATCTTATCTGCGGCGAAGATGATCTTAAGTGTGCAGCCTTTATGAAAAAACTTTCAACTGAAGGCAGCTATGATATAGACAGCCTGATGAAAGGCAGATTAAAGGATTTTGAAGCGGGCTATGCAGGAGAAGAAGACTGCGCCGCGATGATAAAGAAGATATTTGAGGAAGACGGATATGTGATCGATCCGCATACAGCAGTTGCCGGAGCGGTATATGAGGAATACAGGAAGAACAGCGGTGATACGAAAAACTGTGTGATCGCTTCAACGGCCAGCCCTTATAAATTCCCGGAGGCTGTGCTTAAGGCTCTTGGTGTTGAGGCAGCCGGAGAAGAACTTACGGATAAGCTTAATGAAGTATCGAAAGTAGATCTGCCGAGGGCTATTACAGAGCTTAAGAATGCTGAAATATTACATGATACAGTCTGCGAAAAAGATGAGATGAAGGAGCAGGTGCGCGCCTTTCTTAAATGATCGGGGGGAATATGAAGCATATCCTCATGGTAGATGATAATACCACAAATCTGAAAAGTGCTGCAGAGGTATTGCAGCCTTTTTATCATCTGTCCATGGCCAAAAGCGGTAAACAGGCTCTTAATTTCCTTAAGAAGAACAGGCCTGACCTGATACTTATGGATATCTTCATGCCGGAAATGGACGGCTATGAGACCGTAGAACAGATAAAGCTTAATCCCAAAACCGCAAATATCCCCGTGATCTTTCTTACCGCCGATAACGAACATGAGAGTGAAGTGCGCGGTATACAGATGGGAGCGCTGGATTTTATCACAAAGCCGTTTGAAGCACAGTCTATGCTGGGACGTATAGAGAAAGTGCTTCAGATGGAAGATATGAGAAAGAGCATACTTCTCGGCAATAAGAGGGATATTCTGACTGATCTGTGGAAGAACGAATATCTGTCTCCGGAAATCAATAAAAGACTTAAATTCACGGATAAGACAGCCGTGATGATGTATATAAACATAGACAATTTTAAAGAATTTAAAAAAATAAACGGATACAGCAATGCGGATGGTGTAGCGATAAGCATCGCTAATGCGCTTAAAAACCAGGCCACACCGGACAGTATGCTGGGAAGGACCGATGACGGAGGCTTTCTGGTATATATGCCTTACGATCTTTCAGACGAAGAGATCTTAAGCTTTTGCGAAGAGCTGAAAAATGATGTTACGGCTAAGGCTAATCAGGCCAGCGCAGGCGGAGTGCGGCTTACGGTATCTTTGAGCGGAGTAAGGGCTCCGGGGAACGGGAATGACTTCGATACGCTTTATTCAAAGCTCAGGATGGCTATGTATTACCTGAGGCAGACAGGCGGAGACGACATACATTTTTATGTGGAGGAATAAGATGGATATAAAAGAGATGCTGACACATATCGATCATACACAGTTAAAGGCTTTTGCTACCTATGAGGATATTAAAAAGCTCTGTGAAGAAGCTTTGGAATACAACACGGCTTCCGTCTGCATTCCGCCGGCATATGTGGCTGATGTGAAGAAAGACTTTGGCGATAAACTTAAGATATGCACGGTCATAGGCTTTCCTCTCGGCTATTCAACGAATGTCACAAAAGTATTTGAAACAGCGGATGCTGTAAAGAACGGCGCCGATGAGATAGATATGGTCATCAATATCGGACGCTTTAAAAACGGTGAAGACGAGTATGTAGCAGATGAGATAAAGGCTGTGAGAGCTGCATGCAGGGGGCTGATACTTAAGGTGATAGTTGAAACCTGCTATCTTAACGAAGATGAAAAGAAGCGTATCTGCAGGATAGTAAGCGAGAGCGGCGCTGATTATATCAAAACTTCAACCGGCTTCGGAACGGCGGGCGCTACTGTTGAAGATATAAAGCTTTTTAAAGAGAATATAGATGAAGGCATAAAGATGAAAGCAGCCGGAGGTATAAGGACAGTTGAGGCACTACAAAGCTTTATAGATCTTGGCTGTGAAAGAGTCGGAGCATCGGCAACGGCTGAATTTGCAAAAGAAATATAACAGAAGGATAAACATGATGGGCAATATATACAGCGGCAGGATAGAGGCTTTAAGGACCGAGCTTGATAAGAATGATGCCAACTGGTATCTCTGTACCACTTCGGATCCTCACGGCTCCGAATACATAAATGCACATTATAAGATAAGGGAATTTCTTTCGGGCTTTACAGGTTCCAACGGAGACCTGCTTGTAGGACCTGAGGGCGCATGGCTTTGGACTGACGGCAGATATTTTGTTCAGGCAGAAAAAGAACTTGAGGGCAGCGGCATCGAACTCATGCGCATAGGTCAGGAAGGAGTACCCGAACTGACTGTCTTTGTAAAGGATAGGGTACTTGAAGGCGATGTGCTGATGTTTAACGGAAAGCTCATCAGCGCAAGTCTCGGGAATGAGATAAGGGATATATTAAAAGAAAAAGGAGCATTCCTTTTGGCAGGAGCGGACCCTGTGGACAATATCTGGGTAGATCGTCCGGAAGACAGTAGTGAGAAAATATCGGTACTTCCTGAAGAACTTCGCGGAGAAGTTTATGAGGATAAACTTGCAGCAGTTCGAAAAAAAATTAAGGAATACGGCTGTAATTCCCATATAATATCATCGCTGGATGATCAGATGTGGCTGTTTAATATAAGAGGCAGGGATATAAAGTATAATCCCGTTGCTTACGCCTATACAGTGATCACGGAAGATAAGGTTAAGCTCTATGTAAAGGAAGAAGCGATCACCGATGAATTAAGAGCCTATGCGGAAGAACACGCTATAGAGCCGGCTGATTATAACAGCTTCTATGATAAGATCTCTGCTTTTAAGGAAGGCGATAAGCTGTTGGCTGACGCAAATCAGAGCAGTTATCTGTTGCTGAGGCTGCTTGAAAAGAACGGTGTACAGATCGTATCCGAAAGAGATCCGTCGGCGGATCTAAAAGCGGTTAAAAGCGAGAAAGAGATAGAGAATATCAAAAGAGTATATCTTAAAGATTCGCTGATACTTACCCGCTTCCTGAAATTTATGAAAGAAGAGGGTATGGCTAAAAATTTAAGTGAATATGAAGCTGCAATGATGCTTGATAAGATGCGGCTTGGGGAAGATGACTGCTACGACCTGTCATTTACGACTATCAGCGCTGCCGGAGCCAATGCGGCAATGATGCACTATGATGCGGCAGAGGAAGGCAGTGCAGAGATAAAAGAAAACGAGGTGTATCTGGTAGACAGCGGCGGTCAGTATATGGGAGGCACCACGGATGTCACGAGAACTCTGATACCCGTAAATGCTTCCGATGAATTGAAACTGCATTTTACAAAAGTATGCGCCGGTATGCTGGCACTTCAGAATGCCGTATTTCTTAAGGGCGTAAGCGGCAGGAATCTTGATATACTGGCAAGAGAACCCCTGTGGGAGCTGATGATAGATTATAAATGCGGTACCGGACACGGAGTTGGATACATGCTCAATGTTCACGAAGGACCTCAGAACATAAGGCCCAGAGCTATCAAGGGAGTAAAAGAAGCATCGATGACTCCGGGTATGCTGGTATCCGATGAACCGGGAGTATATATAGAGGGCAAATACGGAATACGAACCGAAAATATCCTGTTATGTGTCGACTGCGGAAAGAACGGCGATGGTGAGTTCCTGAAATTTAAACCGCTGACTTTTGTTCCGATTGATCTTGACGGTATAGACCCGGCGGCGTTTAATGAAAAGGAAAGAAAACAGCTTAATGATTATCACAGGGCAGTAAATGAAAAGCTTTCGCCTTTTATGAATGAAGAAGAAAAAGCGTGGCTTGCTAAAGCTACGAGAAAGGTTTGAACAATGACTAAAGAAGATGCGGAATTTCTGGAGAGAATAAATAAATTCGCTGACGAAGCATTAAAGGATGTGGACGGTCAGAACACCAGAGTAGGATATCAGCTGCAGCAGCTGAAACCCGTTATGGAAGAGATAGCCGCCGAAAACGGCGAAACCGTTGAATCAGTTTTTATCAGATATATGGATCTGGCTAGTGAAAGAAGTGTTGAACTGGAACGCAAATTCCAGACAACTGTCGGTAATATGAACCAGTACGGAGATATCATGTAATGGAAAAAGTCATCAAGCCCGGTATACCGGTAGAGCTGATCAAGAATCCGATCACGCTGGACCAGCCCGAGGCCATGGATAAAAAGTATATGTGTTCGGTACATGATAATCTTGAAGGCGATGTGTTCCGAATAACCAATCCCACGCAGCAGTCGAGGATGATCCCGCTGCATTCGGGGGAGCGTTTTAATGCATACTTTTTCCTTAACAAGATATATACTGCTCCCGTAACTGTAGTCAGGAACGTCACTGACGGCAAGTTCAGAGTGGTTGAGCTCAGACTTACAGCTTCACTCGAAAAATACGAAAGACGTAAATTCTTCAGACTTGATGCCAATCTTGACGTCAGGTATCTTTTACTTACAGCAGATAATGCTATGGCTTTCAAGGAAGCTACAAAGAACGGAACCCTGCTTACAATGGAAGGCTTTGAAAAAGGCGTAACCGTAGATATCAGCGGCGGCGGAGTGCGTTTTGTCTCAGACCGTGAACTCCCCGAGGGTGGTATGGTGATCACACACATGATTGCCGACACTCCCTCCGGAGAAAAGAAAAACTATGTCTTTCTCGGTAAGATACTTCGCAGCGTCAAACATGCGGATCTTCGTGACCGCTTTGATCACCGCATGCAGTTCGTCGACATGAAGCAGGAAGCCCGGGAAGAATTCGTGCGCTTCATCTTTGAAGTTGAACGCCAGCGCCTCAAAAAACGCGGCGGGATCTGAATATACCACATTATGTCGCCACAAAATATAGTATTTTATTGAAGTTTTTTAACAAAATGTATTGCAAAAGCTTATATTTAGTGATATTCTATTTTACATAAGTGGCACAGGGTCACTAAATAATTGCTTTTGAGAGGAGAAAATCATGAACAAAGCAGAATTAGTTGAAGCTATGGCAAAGAAGGCTAGTCTGTCCAAGAAGGACGCTGAGGCAGGTTTAAACGCATTTATCGATGTGGTTAAGAAAGAACTCAGCAACAAGAAGGGCGACAAGAAGGTATCACTTGTTGGCTTCGGTACATTCGAAGTTTCTGAGAGAAAGGCTCGTACAGGCCGTAACCCTCAGACCGGCGCTGCCATCAAGATCAAGGCTTCCAAGTCTCCTAAGTTCAAAGCCGGCAAGGCTCTTAAGGATGCTGTAAACGGCGCTAAGAAGAAATAATTAAAAGTAATAGTTTTTTGACCGTGTAAGAAAGAACCGGGAGTTATCCCGGTTCTTTTTTGTGCATTTTTTTTGAAATCCGTACTGGCATTTTTTGCAAAAACGTGTATAATAGTATAACATGAGGGGAGAGAAGCGAACTGTTGTTACGAAAGGTGACGTGTTGACCGGAAGAGAGGTTGCTATGTACAGATTTAAGATTGGAGATTATGTTCTTTACGGAGTTTCAGGCGCTTGCGAAGTTGTAGACATAGGTAAACTCGAATTCGGCAGTAACGACAAAATCTATTATACCCTTCAGCCCTACTATGACAGCAGGGATAAGATCTATGTCCCTGTGGACAGGGAAGCGGAGATCATCCGAAAGGTCATAGAGAAGAAAGAAGCGGAAAAGCGGCTTCCGACTATAAAGAAGAGCAAGATAAAGGGCAAGATCCCTGCGCGGGAAGAGTGTGATGTGATACTTAAGAGCGGTGATATGGATAATGTGACCAACCTTATCCGACAGCTCAGAGAAGTTAAGCATGAGAATAAGAAAAACCATAAGAGTCTGAACATTGCGGATGCCAAGATGCTTACTTATGCAGAGCGTATGCTTTATTCCGAGATGGCTATAGCAATGGGATGGACCATGGATCAGGCAGCTGCAGAGTTGTCAGAGTGCCTCGGATAAACTGTAGTTTATGACCAGACGGCCGCGACGCAAGTCGCGGCTTTTTTCTATAAAGGAAATGTTCTTTCCTTCAGGAAGGATATTTTCAAGAAGATAATTTACATCTGCATCTGTATCAAGGCCGTCTCTTACAATTATCATCAAAGAACTGTCTGCAGCGGGATCGTAGCTGCCTTTTAATGCTTCAAGTTCGTTTTCGCGAACTACTATACTGTTACGGCATTTCGAAAGCAGGAGAGTGTCTTCGGCACTCTGATTCCACCAGTTTGCAGGAAGTATATAAATGCAATCCGTATCTGCGGCGACCTTATCGCTTTCCTGTCCGTCTTCAAAGAGATAAGGATTGTAATGTCTGAATGAACTTGAACAAAAGAGGAGCAGCAGGAAAACTGAAACCATGATCAGATTACCGGCTTTGTTCTTTAGGTCTGTCTGTTTAAGCATATATGCAAAGGAAACAATAAAGAGTATGAAGCATAAAGGAAACAGGCACATAATATAACGGTCCACAAGATAAGGAACTATCTTTGAGACGATAAGAAAATAACAGATAAAAGGCAGGGTAAGAAAAAGAGTCTTGGGAAATGCATCTTCATTGTCGGCGGCTTTTTTCTTTGCGGCAAGAATAAAAGCAAGAGAAATAAAGATCAAAGGAAGTATCAGAAATACAGGATAAGGAAGCCCCAGACTGTTATCCGATAAGACTCCGAGCATGATATGGAGACGCTGCTTCAGATCTTCAAATGAAAAGATGCTGTTAAAACTCTCTGCGCCGCGGGAACCCGAAAAAACGGCTTTTAGGGAGAAGGGCCAGAGTATGATGCCGATAATGGCGCTGATGATAAACAGCTTGAGATACCTGAAGAAGTTTTTGCTTTTTTTGTTTTTGAAAAGTATTATTGAAAAAGCAATAAAGCTGAAAAAGGCAAAGATAATAAAATAATATTGGCTCAGATATCCGAGCAGAGTGAAAAGCACAAGCCTTTTGCTGTCTTTTTTGTCCCACTCAAGTTTTTTGTCCAGCAGGATCAAATGGGCGTATACAAAGCAGAGCACGCTTAAGGTAAGCAAGGCGTACATGCGGATAAAAGTGACAGAAAGAACTGCTGCAGTGCTGAGTCCGTAGAGAGCGCAGATCATAAGCGCGAGCTCTTTACCGCCGAGAAAGCGGCTGATGATCCTGTATAGCATAAGAACAGTAAGAAGCATAATAAAAGTATTAAGCCCGATGCCAAACCATTTGGAAAACTGTCCCGGAAAAAAAGAACAGACAGTATGAAGCAGCATGGCATAGAGCGGCGGATGGTTGTCGCCCCGGAAGTTGTAATATACAGAAATATAGTTAAAACGGGAATCTTCACTTGCCGTCAGATAATCAAGATAATCCTTACCGCTCATCCAGCCGCTGCTGTACATGTCATTGCTGCAGTCTCTGGCATGGCTGTATGCGGTATAGATCTCGGAACTTTTTATGTTAAAGCTGTTGCTTTTAAGTATGCCGATATCTTTAAATATGTTTTTTATGAAGCTGATCAGATCAGAGGAAGCTCCGTAATCATGCATCCAGTCCTTTACGCTGTATTCCTGCGGCCCTAAATGCATAAAAGGGAGATACTCGCTGTTGGCGGTACCGTACATATACATTTCATCCACATGATAGCCTTCTTTACGGCTTCCCCAATATAATGCATTTGCCAATGAAAGAATAAGGATCAGAGTAAGCAGTATTTTTACTGTATTGTTTTTGGTGAACATATACGGAGCCTTTCGTTTCTTGATGGGCATATTATATCATATAGTTTATATAAAGTCATATCAGTTGTACGGAAGTGGGAATTGTGGTAAAATATCATGGTTATAAAAGAGGGGAGAATCATACTTTGGAAGATTCTAAGATTAAAAGGATAGATGAACTCACAGCGCTGCTTTCCGAGGCTTCAAGGGCATATTATGCGGAAGACAGGGAGATCATGAGTAACTTCGAATATGATAAGCTCTATGACGAACTGGCTGCACTTGAGAAAGAAACGGGCATAGTAAGAGCCGGAAGCCCTACGGTCAGTGTAGGCTATGAGGCTGTTGATAGTCTGCCGAAAGAAAAGCATGCGTCGCCGATGCTGTCCCTCGGAAAGACAAAGAGCCGGGAGGAACTGGCAGAATGGCTCGGTGATAAGGAGGGGCTGCTTTCCTGGAAGGAAGACGGTCTTACCGTTGTACTTACTTATAAAGGCGGAGAACTGATCAAATGCGTGACCCGTGGGAACGGTGAGACAGGGGAGGTTGTAACTGCTAATGCAAAGACCTTTGTAAACCTTCCGGTAAAGATACCTTATGAAGGTGAACTCGTGATCAGGGGCGAGGCGGTTATTACATACAGTGATTTTGAACGTATCAATTCCGAGATAGATGATGCCGATGCCAAATACAAGAACCCAAGAAATCTGGCCAGCGGTTCGGTAAGGCAACTGGACAGTGCGGTTACTGCTGCGCGAAGCGTAAGAGTAATAGCTTTTGCACTGGTTTTGGCAACAGATGCCGATGGAAACGAACATGATTTTGCGCATTCAATGGCTGCGGAGTTCGAATTCCTTAAAAAACTCGGCTTCACTGTTGTTGAATATGAAAGAGTTACTGCGGCAAATGTAGTTGAAAAAATAGCTGAGTTCGAAAAGAAGATAGTCAATAATGATATACCTTCCGACGGGCTGGTTCTGTCATATGATGATAAAGCTTATGCTGCATCGCTCGGCCGTACGGCTAAGTTTCCGAGAGGAGCTATAGCGTTTAAGTGGTCCGATGAGACAGCGGATACTATACTGAGGGAAGTGGAATGGAATACCTCACGCACAGGTCTGATCAATCCGGTAGCGGTTTTTGACAGTGTGGAACTTGAGGGTACCAGCGTTTCAAGAGCCAGTATTCATAATATAAGCATCATAAAGGAACTGAAACTGGGTCTGGGTGACAGGATCAGTGTCTATAAGGCTAATATGATCATCCCTCAGATAGCTGAAAACTATGATAAAAGCGATGATCTGATGATACCGGAGTGCTGTCCGGTCTGCGGAGCTAAGACTGTTATAGAAAAGGCTGCGGATTCGGAAGTACTAAAGTGTACCAATGATGAATGTCCTGCGAAGAAGCTCAAGAGTTTTGTGCATTTCGTGGAAAGAGATGCGATGAACATCGAGGGCCTGTCTGAGATGACTCTGGACAAGCTTATACAGACCGGGCTTATAAAGGATTTTGCCGATATATACAGACTCAAGGAAAACAGGGAACAGATACTTAAGCTTGAAGGATTTAAAGAGAAGTCCTGTGATAATCTGATCGAAGCCATCGAAAAGAGCAGGGAAACCACACTTCCGAGAGTGCTATACGCACTTGGCATACCGGGAGTGGGTGCGGCAAATGCCAAGATGGTGGCAGCTCACTTTGATGATGATATAAATGCTCTGAGAAAGGCAGACAGCGATGAACTCTCTGCCATCGATGGTGTAGGTCCTGTTATGGCTGCTGATATATATGAGTGCATGCATAATGATGCATTTATATTCAGTATGGATGATCTTCTTAAACAGCTTAATATCAATAAGAGAGAAAACAGCGGAGATACGAGTCTTGCGGGCTTGGTATTTGTTGTGACAGGAAGTCTCAATATGTATGCTTCGAGATCTGAACTGAAGGAAGCGATAGAAGCTAAGGGCGGAAAAGTTACCGGAAAAGTTACCGCAAAGACTAAATGCCTGATAAACAATGATGTGAATTCAACCTCTTCCAAGAATAAAGAGGCAAAAGCTCTTGGAGTTGAGATAATATCCGAGGAAGATTTTGTAAAACAATACTTAAGTTGATGAGGTGGAGAAATGCCGATAAGAGTCAAAAATGAACTGCCTGCAAAGGAACAGCTTGAAAATGAGAATATCTTTGTGATGGACGAAAACAGGGCAATGCATCAGGATATCAGGCCCTTAAAAGTATGTATACTCAATCTCATGCCGGTCAAGCAGGATACGGAATTGCAATTGCTGCGCGCTTTTTCGAATACTCCGCTTCAGGTGGATGTTACTTTTCTTATGGTTAAAAGCCATATTTCACAGAATACCTCGGCTAATCATCTGAACAGTTTTTACCAGACTTTTGATGAGGTTAAGACTCATCGTTTTGACGGCATGATAATAACCGGGGCGCCTGTGGAACAGATGCCTTTTGAAGAAGTTGATTACTGGGACGAGATGAAGGAGATAATGGAGTGGAGCAAAACCAATGTGACCTCAACCTTCCATATTTGCTGGGGAGCGCAGGCGGCACTCTATTATCATTACGGGCTGGATAAAGTACAGCTTCCGGAAAAACTTTTCGGTATATACAAGCACCGCGTGATGCACAGAAAAACACCGCTGGTACGTGGTTTTGACGATGTTTTTTATATCCCTCATTCCAGACATACGACCATAAAATCGGAGGTCATTTATGCCTGCAGTGATATAACCGTGCTGGCGGAGAGCGAAGAGGCCGGGGTACTTCTGTGCATGGCGATGGACGGCAGACAGATATTCCTGATGGGACATCCGGAATATGACCGCTATACCCTGGATGCCGAGTATAAACGTGACCTGTCAAAAGGCCTGCCTATACATATTCCCGTAAATTATTATCCGGATGATGATCCTCAGAATAAACCGGATCTGCAGTGGAGGAGCCATTGTAATATACTTTACAGCAACTGGCTGAATTATTACGTATATCAGGTGACACCTTACGTACTGGAGTAGTTGAAGAAGAGAACGGATTGGGGTATAATATATTTTTGAATAAATGAAAGGAATGACTTTCAAAAATGGAAGAAAAGAGCAGCAACAAAGCGTTGATCATACTTCTTGCGGTGATGGCTATCGTATTCGTAGCTGTCATGGCAGTAATAATAGTATTCCTGGTCAAAAATTCTAATAATACAGAAGAATATGAAGAAGCTGAAATAGGCGTGGTTGATGATGATGACCTTATCGAAACCGAGGTGGTGACCGAGGTCCTGCCGGAGATTCCGGTCGGTACAAAATCACTTAATATGATGCCCGGTGAAAAATCATCTTTTAAGGTAAGTAATTTTGACAAGCTCGAGGACTTTTCTTTCAATGCCAAGCACAATAATGTGGCTAATATCACTTCCGGCGGCGGCGGTTCTTTTACTGTTGAAGCAAAGCAGGCGGGAAGCGCGCAGGTAGTGCTCAGTGCCAAAGGATATGCGGATACCAAGGTACGTGTCCGTGTAGGCACACCTACCCCTACACCCAAGCCCAGTCCTTTTGACAAGCCACAGAGAGGAAGTCTTAAGCCCGATAAGCTTACAGTTAACGGGCAACAGATAGATGTCTATGCGCTTGACGGTTTTGTGCTTACGCAGAATGGCGATCCTGATTTCCTTTATTATACAAACCAGAATGATCCGAAAGAGTTCTATACGGTTTATTCCGATGTTCCCGATAAAATGTATGAATATTACTGGGGCAACGGTGTTCCCAACGATCCTGATTACAGTTTTTATTATGAGAATACCGGTTATGCGGTGCAGGGGCTTGGTGAGATATATATCGGCTATGCTACCGATTACCAGGATTGGGGAACCTATGAATATCGCTATTACATGCTGGTGGGAGATATCAACACCGGCGATATGATAGCAGTGGAATTCCTCCAGGATACCCAGCTGCCCTGGTATGAAGAAGAATATGCTATATACGCACATTGGATCTTCGGCGATCTTGATCCCAGTTATACAGGAGTTCCTTATCCCAGGACATATAACGGCGGAGGCTCTACTTCCGGGTATTATCCGGATGTAGATTACGACTGGGATGAGTGGGAAGATGATGTCATATATTGATCAATAAGAATATGGATTATTATAAAGCGTGTTCCGTGCTGGGGATAGCTCCCGGAGCGGATATGACACAGATCAAAAATGCATACCGTACGCTTTCAAAGCAGTATCATCCGGATAATTCGCAGGCTGAAGGCAATACGGAACGTATTGCGATGATAAATGAGGCCTATTCTTTTCTGGAAAGACTGTATGAAACAAATGCGGCGGCTGCTAATTCTAATGTGATACAGGCGGCACCAACAAGGCCCGGCAAAGTCATAGGCTCAGCGGTAACTTCACATCCCGGAAGTCAGGAAGCGCGTGACAGAAGGCGTTCCTTTGAGATGAAGGCCAAGGCCGAAGAAGCGCAGAAGAAGCTGAAAGCCAGACAGGAAATGGAAGAACGCAGAGAAAAGCTTCGTGAAGAAAAAGCACAGCAGAAGAAAGAAAAAGAGATACTGAATGAGATAAAGATGATCAGACTTGCACATGCCATTGAGGCTATGCTGACTTCGGAGGCAAAGGAATGACGGTTGATCTTAAGGCGGGGCTTCATATGGTCACGCTGGGATATATAAAAAAGGAACGCTATACCGGAAGCGGCGGGGGCTTGCGTTATTACATCAGAAAAAAGGATCCGGACGAAGGCGAAGAAGGTGAGGCAATGATAGAAGTATGTATATGGAACGAACCTTATTCTTTTGAATGCACGCCTGATGAGGAGAAACATTATCGCAAATATCCGTTTAATGCAGACGGTCTGTCTGAAGCTCTTGATTACATTATGGATGTTTGCAAAAATGAAGACTAACTGATTTGGAGGAAAGATATGAGAGGAACTTCGTTAAGCCGTAGAGTACTCATCCTAACAGTATGCATTTTGTTATTCCTGGTGGCATTTTCGGCGTTTATAGGATATATATTCTATTCGGATGCTCTGGTATTCAGATATGAACCGGAGGAACTGGATTATGCAAAGAGATCGTTTTTCATGATCCTTGTTACTGCCGAAGTCATGGTGGCAATAGTGCTGGCTGTCATAGCTACGCTGTACATCGATTCTCTTGTTACCAAACCGTTAAAATCTCTTACTACGGTTATCGATATCCTCAGTACCGAAGAGGAGGATAATGACAGCCTGAAGGATCTGGGGATCAAAAGCGGTGATGAAGTGGAGGAACTCTATAGAAGTATTGTAAAATACAAGGAAAAGACAGACGAAAAGATAAGAAATGCCGAGAATGATAACTGGATGGAACAGCATGATTATATGACCATGCTTGATAATAACGAGTTATATGAAAAGAGGATCAAAGAAGTTTATCCCGAGAATAAACACATATTTGTTGCCTGTCTTAAGGTATTGAATCTTGATGAGATCAGAAAGAAGCTCGGAGGCGAAGCAGAAGAGGGCATAATGCAGAAGGTTGCAAGAGAAATGCGAAGACTGGCAAACGAGAATACTCATGCATACAGGCTCGACGGGGAGAATCTGCTGCTTATCTTTACCGATTATAACGAGAAGGAATCCAGAAGCCTTATTGAAAAATGGGTTGAGCGTGTAGGCAGACTGAACAGAGAAGGTGATGATTTCGAATGCAGACTGGCATGGGGCGGCGCCTACGGAGAAAATGAATTCAAGATTGCCGATATCAGAAACAGGGCGCTTGTTGAACTGGAAAGAAATATAAAGGGAGCCTGATATGTCTAAGAATAAAAAGCAGGAGTATTATGTTGAGAATAAACCTGCTACACGTTTAGACCGTATGGAGAAGATCGACAAGGATAAATACTACAGCGATCTTCACAGCAATATGGTGAAATGGTGGAATGTCAATATAGAGAGCTCCGAGGAACCCTACGATCCCGATGCGGCAGCTGAGGAGCTGCTGACGGAGGCCCTTGGAGACAAGCTGTATTTTGACGATGATGAGATCGAGGTGCCCGAAGGCAGTGATGAGATAGCGGCTCAGGCAATGGAAATATATAACAGGCTGCAAGCGGAAGCGGCGGCAGATGAAGCCGCAAAACAGGCTGAGATAGAAATGGCTAAGAAATCGTGGGAATAGTTCCCCTCATCAGTCAGCTTCGCTGACAGCTTCTCCCCGGAGGGGAGAAGCCTTTTTTATTATTTCTGTTTCTTGCGGGCGGCTGAAAGCATCAGTTTGATGCGGTTAAGCTGATTAACTTCGCTGGCACCCGGATCGTAATCGATGGCAACGATATTGGATTCGGGATGTTTTTTCCTTAAAGCTTTGATCACGCCTTTGCCGACCACATGGTTGGGCAGGCAGCCGAAAGGCTGGGTACATACGATATTCGGTGTGCCTGAGTGGATAAGTTCGAGCATTTCTCCGGTCAAAAACCACCCCTCACCGGTCTGATTACCGATAGATACTATGTCTTTAGCATATTTCACAAGATCGTATATGTCGGCAGGAGCATCAAAATGCTTACTCTTCTTAAGAGCTTTGGCAGGGAAGGAACGTATAAAGTTCATGCCTTTGATGCCGAGTTTGGAATTCCGGGCGGTTTTTTTACTGGTGCCCAGATGTTCCGCCTTATATATCTGGTTGTAGAAGCAGTAGTACATGAAATCAAGCAGATCGGGTACAACGGCTTCGGCGCCTTCGCTTTCAAGCAGGTCTACAAGATGATTGTTTGCAGCCGGAGCAAACTTGACCAGTATCTCTCCGACTATGCCGACTCTGGGCTTCCGTTCTTCATTTATCGGTATATTATCAAAGTCTTCGATCATCTCGCGGCAGATACGTTTGTACTGTGAGAAGCGGGGGTGTTTTGAAACAATGAAATCTATACAGACTTTCAGCCATTTCTGATGTACTTCCTCAACACTTCCGGGAGTTATCTCATAGGGGCGCATGCGGTAGATGCAGCGCATGAAGATATCACCGAACAGAGCTGCATACAACAGTTTGACTGCAAGCTTCAGATCTATCTTAAATCCGGGGTTGGGTTCGAAACCGTTAAGATTAAGCGAGATTACCGGAATATGTTCAAGCCCGGCTTTTCTTAAAGCGCGTCTGATAAAGCCTACATAATTAGTTGCACGACAGCCGCCGCCGGTCTGTGTCATCATAAGAGCCAGCTTATTGGTATCGTATTCACCGGAGAGTACGGCATCCATAAGCTGTCCGACAACGCAGAGAGAAGGGTAGCAGGCATCATTGTTAACATATTTAAGACCGACATCCACGGAATGGCGGTTATCGTTTTCAAGCACTTTAAGTGTATATCCGCAGGCTTTGAGCGCGGGAGCGAACATATCGAAATGAAGAGGCGACATCTGCGGTGCAAGGATGGTATAGCCCTGATCGCGCATTTCCTCTGTAAAGATCACTCTGTCATAGGAGGTCTTACTGATGGTTCTCTTTTCTTTTTTCTTTTCTTTTACTTCAAGAGCTGCTATAAGGGAACGGACACGGATGCGGGCGGCGCCGAGGTTGTTGACCTCATCGATCTTTAAGCAGGTGTATATCTTGTCGGAACCGGTCAGTATATCTGCGACCTGATCAGTAGTAACCGCATCCAGACCGCAGCCGAAGGAATTCAGCTGGATCAGATCCAGATCGTCACGAGTGCGTACGTAGGTCGCAGCAGCATAAAGCCTTGAATGGTACATCCACTGGTCAGATACGATCAGCGGCCTGTCGGGCTTGGCCAGATGTGAAACCGAATCTTCGGTAAGCACTGCGATGTTATAAGAAGTGATCAGTTCGGGTATGCCGTGATTGATCTCCGGATCGATATGATAGGGACGTCCGGCAAGTACTATGCCGCGGTTTCCGCTCTCTTCAATATATTTAAGGACTTCTTCTCCTTTTTTCTGCATGTCTTTATGCGCAGCGTCAAGTTCAGCCCATGCTTTTTCGGCTGCAGATGCAACGAGATTTCTGTCTATCTCGGAAAACTCTTCTACAAGAGGAGGCATAATGGTATCCAAATCCCTGAAAGACATGAAAGGATGGCGGAATACCACATCGCCGCGGCCTATTTCCTCAACATTATTCTTGATGTTTTCGGGATAGGATGTGACGATCGGACAATTATAATGATTGGTTGCGCCTTCTGTCTCTTCGCGCTCATAGAAGAGTGAGGGATAGAAGATGAAATCAACTTTCTGTTCTATAAGCCATTGCACATGGCCGTGTGCCAGTTTGGCAGGATAACACTCCGATTCACTGGGTATCGATTCGATACCGAGCTCATAGATCTTTCTGGTGGATAGAGGGGAGAGTACAACCCTGTAACCCAGCTCTTTAAAGAAAGTAGCCCAGAAAGGATAGTTTTCATACATATTGAGCACACGGGGGATACCGACGGTTCCTCTGAAAGCCTTATCCGGTGCGAGGGGTTCATAATCAAAGAAACGTTTAAGTTTATATTCAAACAGATTGGGAATATTATTCTCATTCTTGGCTTTGCCGAGACCTTTTTCGCAGCGGTTACCGGAGATGTACTTTCGCCCGCCGGAGAAATGATTGATCGTAAGCCTGCAGGTATTAAGGCATCCGCGGCATTTGGCCATGGTGGTTGAGAACTCGAGATGTTCTATCTCGTCGAAGGAGAGCATGGTAGAAGCCTTGCATCCGTCAAAACGTTCTCTTGCGATAAGGGCTGCTCCGAAAGCACCCATGATACCGGCTATATCCGGACGTATGGCTTCACAGTTCGCTATCTTCTCAAAGGAACGAAGGACAGCATCGTTGTAGAAAGTGCCGCCCTGTACGACTATGCGCTTTCCGAGCTCAGAAGCGTCGGAAACCTTGATGACTTTGAATAAAGCATTCTTTATAACGGAATAAGCCAGTCCTGCGGAAATATCTGCGACGGAAGCGCCTTCTTTCTGGGCCTGCTTAACCTTGGAATTCATGAATACGGTACACCTTGTTCCCAGATCAATGGGATGGGGGGCAAATAAAGCCTCTTTTGCGAAATCCCGCACATCATAGTTTAGGGATTTGGCGAAGGTTTCTATAAAAGACCCGCAGCCGGAAGAGCAGGCTTCGTTAAGCTGTACGGAATCTACTGTACCGTTCTTGATCTTGATACATTTCATATCCTGACCGCCGATATCCAATATGCAGTCTACCTGCGGCTCAAAGAAAGCGGCGGCGTAGTAGTGCGCTACGGTCTCGACCTGTCCATGATCAAGCAGGAAAGCAGCCTTCATCAGCTGCTCGCCGTATCCGGTTGAACAGCTGCCGGATATATCGGCATCTTCGGGAAGCAATGACCTGAGTTCCCTGAAAGCTTTGATCGCGGTCTCCATCGGAGAACCGTTATTATTACTGTAGAAGGACCAGAGCAGTTCGCCATGGTCGCCGATCAATGCCATCTTGGTAGTGGTGGAACCTGCATCAATACCGAGGAAATAATGCCCTGAATAATGTTTTAAATCTCCGGTGCCTACACAATGGGCATCATGACGTCTGGTAAAAGCCTCGTATGCCTTTTCATCGGCAAAAAGAGGTTCCATACGTTCCACTTCAAATTCCATATGGATATCGCTCTTCAACCTGTCACACATGGTTGAAAGCAGAAGCTGCCCGTGTTCCGTAGCATTGAGGGCTGAACCCATGGCAGCAAAAAGGTGCGAATTAGAAGTGTCTATGATATGCTCATCATCAAGCTTGAGCGTGCGGATAAAGGCCTGTTTAAGCTCGGAAAGGAAGTGAAGGGGGCCACCGAGAAAAGCTACGTGACCGCGGATAGGTTTGCCGCAGGCAAGGCCGGAAATAGTCTGGTTGACTACGGCCTGGAATATGGAAGCGGCCAGATCCTCTCTGGTGGCGCCGTCATTGATCAGGGGCTGGATATCGGTCTTTGCGAAGACGCCGCAACGGGCGGCTATAGTGTATAAAGACTTATAATCTTTGGCATATTCATTAAGCCCGGAAGCATCGGTCTGGATCAGCGCGGCCATCTGGTCGATAAATGAGCCTGTACCGCCGGCACAGATACCGTTCATACGCTGTTCAACATTGCCGTTCTCAAAATAGATGATCTTGGCATCCTCGCCGCCAAGCTCAATGGCTACGTCAGTCTTCGGAGCAAAGGTTTCAAGAGCTGTGCTTACGGCGATGACCTCCTGAACAAAATCGACTTCCAGGTGTTTGGCAAGAGTAAGACCGCCCGAACCTGTAATCACAGGTTGGACAGTCATATCCCCAAGCTTTGAAAAAGCCTTATCCAAAAGGTCTTTCAGAGTGGTGCGTATGTTGGCAAAATGCCTCTCATAATCTGAGAAGAGTAAGTTATTATCTTTATCTATAATGGCAATCTTAACGGTAGTGGAACCGATATCTATGCCGAGCCTGAATATTCCTTCTTTCATATAACACCTCTTGAAAAATTACGTAACACGAAGTGGTATTATACTATAAAAAGGTGCTAAACGCAAATCTGCGGATCAGGCCTTGCCACCCTTGCCGGGAGCTGCTTTTTGGGGTGCATCTTTTTCTTCGGGCTTCTCAAGAGCAGGGCGCTTCGCAGGCTCTTTTACGCTGTTACGACGATCCCTGTTCTTAGGTGCATCGCCTTTCAGCATGTTTTTGACATCATCCTTTGAAAGCTTCTTATGTTTATCGGCTTCGGCTTTTCGGCGTTCGATGCGCTGCTGTTTTGCTGCTTCGTCAGCTTCTTTCAGCTTACGGGCGTTATCGGCTTCCACGCTGCGCTTTTGTGCGATCTCCTGTTCCTTTTCCTGAAGGGTCTGGTCGTATGCAAGGCCAGTGTTCTGGTGCATCATTTCCATGAATTCTCTTTTGGCGGTATTGTACTTATCGTTTAACTGGTTTTCGCTTAAGTTCTGTTCTGCGATCGCCTCGTTGATGATGCGGTCACCGTCATCCATAAGCTGTCTGTCTCCTTCGGATAAGCCTTCTCTTGCAGCCTCGATGCCTTCCCTGTACCATTCCTGTATCTTATCGACTGTTATGGCCTTTTCAGCGCGTTCGTTTTCGCTGAGACGAGAATTATGGTAGCGTATGCGGTAATCATCCAGATATTCACCGATTTTTTCTGCCAGATCGGAAGCAAGCTCTGTCTGAACACGAAGAGTGTCATCCAGCTGGTTACGGTCTGCTTCCTTAACATACTCGAGAGAACTGTTAAGCGTATACTTACCGAGGTTCATAAAGAATTCCTTCATTTTATCAGGGTTCAGCTCTTTATCACCTTCGGCATGAGGGAAAACGGCATCTTTTAAAAGATCCGTATACAGCTTTTTCTTTCCGGCGTCTTCTTCAAGCAAAGATGCGCAGAATAGTCCCATTACGGAATCCATCTTCTCATCTAAAGTATTATTCTTGTCATTTATAAATGAGGAGATTTCTTTTCTGGTTGCATTTACCGCCATACTCTTATCGCGGGCCGCATGTAATTCGTCTTCGTTTACCGGCTCAATATGCAGGGTATCTTCACGCATTGCATTGTACCGCTCACTAAGCTGTAAGGATTTCTTCATGTTGAGTCGTATAAGCTCGGCTTCTCGGTATAAGTCAGCGGCGCCGGTTAATCGTTTCCCACCTGCGATGGTCCCTGCGGAATAATTCTTGGCCATAAGATATTCGCGGGAAAGATCAGAAGCGATCTGGGCTTCTTCCATGACCTTTCTTGCCTGTTCTTCCCATTTTCTCGGATCGGCGTTTTTATCGATGGAATTAAGCACTGCGTTCTTCATGATCAGGCGTTCAGCCGATTCACGGGCAAGTCTGTGTTCGGTAGATTCTTTGCCTATCAGGCGGGAAGTGTTGAAGCTCTCAAGGGCCTCGGCTATATTGCTCTGACCCTTTCTGTTTTCCATCCGCTGCTGCCTTAATATGGACTCATCAAGCATTACACCTCGTTTTTCAGCGGCTGACATTTTATGCTCAAAATAGGGGATGTTATTTTCCAGCATTTCTACCAGCGGAGCATAATGGGAAGCATAGGTATGTTTTTCTTTATCATTACCGTCTGCAAAGAGCCCGGCTTTTGGGTTTGCGGTCTCATAGAGAGAGCGGAGCGCCTTAACGGCCTCTTGTGGTGAGACATGGGCTTCGGGATCACAGGCGGATATGGCTTTATCAATAGCCTGAAGGGTATCGGGATCAAATGACTTTGAACCTCTGTCCCTGAATGCTTTTAAAGTTCTGTGCAGGTTCTTGCGGTCTTCTTCCAGACCTTCCATAAAGGACATTCTTTCATTGTGAAAGAAGTCGTGCATGGTCGTATCCGCATTCAGCAGATTATCTGCATTGGAGATTAACAGCCCGGCTTTAGTGTTAAAAACGGAACCTTTGCCGCCCATCTTATCTTTCAGATCATCGAGATCCTTCTTCCATGTGTTTTTCTCTTCATCCGTTGCTCCTGCGGGAGGCTTTGCGGATTCGACGGCGGCATTGAGGCTTTTGATCTCGCGGTCGGCACTGGCGCATGCTTTTCTGAGATCTTCCTTCCATTTTTTTATCTCATCCTCGCCGGCGCCGGGAGCAGGGAGCGCCTCAAGCAGATCCCTGCAGTCTGAAAGAGCATCAGCGACCTTATTGCCGTCAAGAACTTTATCGCCGAATGTTTTTGCCGTGTCCAACAGTGCGAGCACGTTGGAATAAGTATGATGATAATCGGCATAGCCCTCGGGAGGAAGGGCGCTTTTAAGATATGTTTCATAATCTGTCAGCTGGGGAATATTGCCGTTGTATCCGCGGCCTGAGCTGGTAAGGCCGTCATATGTCTGATCTTCTTTACCGTCAAAAGCACGCTGTACTACGGGATCGGTGATATCCACATTTACGGCTTTCAGCATCTCGTTCTTCAGGTTTATCACATCACCCAGCAGTTTCTGGCGAAGGATATCCTGCTTTTCGGCAGTGTCAGGATGCTCAATCCCGACTGTCTGTGTGAACTCGTTGATGGCATCGATATGTCTGTATCCGGCCTTATACACACCGGAGAAATTGGAAGCTTCGGCCGACTCCTGCAGTTCATCTTTGGTATAGGCCATTCGTTTTACTTCCTCTGAGGGCATGAAGAAAAATGTCACATTGTCGGGCTTAAGCGTGGAAATCTGTTCCTCAGTCATCATGGGTATGAATCCGTAATTGGCAACCTTTGAGATACAGGTACAGGTTTCGTAATATTTTTTTGTATCTATACGTTTTTCGGGATCGAATACGAAATCCCTTTCCTTAATGTGTCTGATACCGTAGTCCAGATAGCGGAGCATCTCATATTCGACTGTTCCCTCAGGGTATTTGCCGGATTCAAGCACTTTGTTCAGTTTATCCGACAGTATGTCAAATTTCCTGTCGGCATTCTGATCGATGAATGCGTTGTCAAAAACGCGATTTCTACCGGCAGTATTTGTATTAGTACCATAATTGATCTCTTCAAAGATTCCTACTTCGGTTTCGTGATTTTCATTTTCCATGCCATCCATCTCAGCGGGAGCCTCAATGGTGTAAAGGGTATGATTTATATCGTAGACCAGGTCGGCCTCCGGCGTACCGACAAACATGGGATAAAAGCCGGCTGCTGCAGCACCCAAACCTCCTATATCACGAAATCTCATATTGTAATCCATAACCTGTTCCTCCTTAGAGTGTTAACTGTTTTGAAATTTTTTATGTGTCTTTATGGATTATATTATATCAAACGTAGCAAAAGTGAAGCACAAGAGGAAAAAGTTATGGTATAATCACTTTCGATCATAAAGAAACGGAGAAGAATGCAATGAACAGGGAGATATATGAAGAACTGGGAATCGACGGAAAGGTCTATGACTTCTGCAGCGGGATCGCAGAGGGACTGAAGGAGCGGTTTGATGAGATAGACCGGCGTGCGGAATACAATCAGCTTAAGGTGCTTAAGGCCTTTCATGATGAACAGGTGGGAGAAGCCTGCCTTATGGGGACCACGGGCTACGGATACGGTGATATAGGAAGGGATACGCTGGAAAGAGTATATTCAAGGGTATTTAAAACAGAGGATGCGCTGGTGCGTCCCCAGATAACCTGCGGGACCCATGCCCTTGCAGTATCTCTATCCGGAAACTTAAGACCCGGTGATGAGCTCTTAAGCCCTGTTGGGAAGCCTTATGATACGCTGGAAGAGGTGATAGGCATCAGAAAAGCCCCCGGCTCTCTTGCGGAATTCGGAATATCATACCGTCAGGCTGATCTTAAGGATGACGGCAGTTTCGATTATGATGCCATAAAGGCTGCTGTCAATGAAAAGACCAGGATGGTGACCATACAGCGTTCCAAAGGCTATCAGACAAGACCGACTCTGTCTGTAGACAGAATAGGTGAACTGATAAGCTTTATCAGAGGGATAAAAGCTGATGTGATAATACAGGTCGATAACTGTTACGGAGAATTTGTGGATATAAAGGAACCCTCCGAAGTGGGCGCTGACCTGGTGGTGGGATCGCTGATAAAGAATCCGGGCGGAGGTTTGTGTCCGACAGGCGGGTATATTGCGGGAAAGAAAGAATATGTGGAGAATGCCGCAAGAAGACTGACATCTCCGGGGCTTGCCAAGGAAGTCGGGGCCAGTCTCGGCATCATGAGAGATTTCTATCAGGGCTTCTTTATGGCGCCGATAATAACTGCAGCCGCCTTGAAAACTGCAATCTTCGCTGCGGCTGTATATGAAAAACTCGGATTTGAGGTATATCCGCCCTCGGCTGAAAAGAGATATGACATCATACAGGCAGTTACCCTTAAGACAGAGGAAAATCTCAATGCTTTCTGTAAAGGGGTACAGGCGGCAGCGCCGGTGGATTCCTATGTGACCCCGGAAGCATGGGATATGCCGGGCTATGATGCCAAGGTGATAATGGCGGCGGGAGCTTTTGTTTCGGGATCATCCATAGAATTGTCTGCTGACGGACCGCTTAAGGAACCCTACAATGTTTATTTCCAGGGCGGCTTAAGCTGGCCTCACGGAAAGTACGGTATAATGAGGACTGTGCAGGAAATAATGGGGAGAAGCCTGTAAAAACAGCTTGTTATATACGGTAGTTGTATGGTATAATATTTTCGCTTTTTCTGAAGAAATGTATACAGGAGTAGAAAATGATGGGAATCGCTGCTTTCGGGATCGATCTCGGATCCTCTAATATAAAGATATATAACGGAAATAACAATACCTTCTTCATGGAGAAGAATATGATAGCCATAGAGGGAAGGGAGACCCTGCTCGCATATGGTAATTCTGCCTTCGACATGTATGAAAAGGCTCCGGATAACATCAATATCTCTTATCCGGTAGTAAACGGCGTTATTGCCGATATCAGAAACATGAACACGCTGGTGCATTATTTTATCTCTGACCTTTCCAGAGGTAATATTCGCCCCGCGGATTTCTATATCGCAGTTCCTACCGATGTTACCGAAGTGGAAAAGCGTGCTTTCTACGATCTGGTAAGGGATTCCAATGTAAAAGCCAGAAGGGTATATGTGGTGGAAAAGGCCGTAGCCGACGGTCTTGGAATGGACATAGACGTAAAGACCAGCCAGGGCGTGCTGGTAGTTAATGTGGGCTTTGATACAACAGAGATCTCGGTTTTATCACTGGGCGGTATAGTTTTGTCCAGACTGATCAAGACCGGAGGACTGATGTTTGACGAGGCCATAAAGGCTGCGGTAAGACGCGAGTATAATCTGGTCATAGGCTCCAAGACTTCGGAAAAGCTCAAGATTGCTATCCGTGAAGTAGATGCGCAGGGAAAGAATGCCGTGGTTTACGGCAGGGATATAGTGACAGGTCTGCCGGTGGAAAAGGAAATATCCACCAGACTTGTATATGAATGCTTAAAAGAACATTTTGATGCCATAGTTGATAATGTCAGACAAATACTGGAGCGCACGCCGCCCGAACTTGGTGTGGATATACACCACAGAGGTATTTACCTCTCCGGCGGAGCTTCCCAGGTCGGACATCTCTCCGAACTGTTGTCCGCAAGCACGGGTCTTAGGGTCAATATGACAGACGAACCCATAGGTTCTGTAGTCAAGGGACTTTCGACCATTATCAGAGAGAACAGATTTGCAAGTCTTGCTTTCCCGGTAGATAACGGAAAGTAAAAATATATCAGATGAGTCCTGTAGTAAAAAAGAAAGCCGAAAAGAAAAAGATACCTCCAAAGTACGCGCTGCTTGCAGTGACCGTACTTTGTATTATTTTAATGGCTCTGACCTATAACGGAAAGATAGGCGTTGGCCCCGGCAGCGCAGTTGCCGGAGCAGTGCTGGTTCCGTTACAGAAGGGGCTTACTTCGGTGTGCAACGATCTGGTGGAAGAAGCGGGCAGAAGGCGGAATCTGGACGAACTTATAGAAGAGAATAAAAAGCTCAAAGATGAAATAGACAGCCTCCAGGTCGAGAATGCAAGACTGGTGCAGGACAGATATGAGCTTACGGAATTAAGAGCTTTATATGAGCTGGACCAGACCTATGAAGAGTACGATACCGTGGGAGCCAAGGTTATCGGAGCGGATTCGGGAAGCTGGTTTGACTCCTTTATCATAGACAAGGGAAGCGATGACGGAATAGAAGTAAACATGAACGTCATGGCCGGAGCCGGACTGGTAGGTATAGTAAGCAGCACAGGAAAGAACTGGGCCAGAGTGAATACCATTATTGCGGATAATTCCAATGTCAGCGCCATGGTCCTTCATACCCAGGATCATCTTATCGTCAGCGGCAGCATGGAGCTCATCGAACAGGGACGTATATCTTACTCGCAGCTTATAGATGATGACTCCCAGGTCCAGAAGGGAGATAAGATCGTTACTTCAAATATCAGTGACAAATATCTTCCGGGTATACTTATAGGTTATATAGCATCCATTAATACCGATTCCAACCAGCTCACCAAATCCGGGCTTGTAACACCGGTGGCTGATTTTGAACACTTATCACAGGTACTGATAATAACCAGGTTAAAAGAAAGCTATGATCAAACGAATCATTAGTACTGTCATAAGCATAGTGATAGCCTTTCTGATACAGACCTGTCTGATCAGATATCTTCCGACCGGCAGGGCTACGGTGGATCTTTTGCTCCTGATCACCTGCATCTACGGTTTTATGCGCGGTGAATATGCGGGCATGATCACGGGAATGCTCTGCGGACTTGCGCTTGATATCTTCTATTCGGGAGGTTTGGGTCTCTATACGCTGATCTATGTGTATATAGGTTATCTGAACGGTCTCTGCTACAGATTTTTTGAAGAAAAAGATTTTAAAATGCCCCTTGCGCTGATCCTTGCAAGCGAGACGGCATATCTGCTCTTATATTTCCTGTTGTTCTATGTGTTCAACAGTAACTTCAATTTCTCGGATTATGCATCAAGAAGAATGTTGCCGGAACTGGTACTGACCTGTATTTCGGCTGTCGTCATATATCCGCTCCTTCTTTATCTTGAAGTCAGGGTAATAAACTATGATCCCGAAGAGGAAGCGCGCGACAGGCAGAACCTTGCCCAATCGGTAGAGAGGGAGGTGAAGGGTTAAGATGCTTGAAGCCTTAAGAGAAAAAGTATCGAACTTTGTGCATTCAAGATTTCTGCTGCCCTATATCCTTCTGGTGCTCGTTACCGGAGTGCTGATCGCGAGAATATTTTCAATGCAGATCGTTCATGGCAGGGAATATATGAATAATTTCGCGCTCAATATAGAGAAGGAAGTGAACATTCCGGGAGCCAGAGGGAATATCTATGACAGAAACGGTGAACTTCTGGCATATAACGAACTTGCTTATTCCATCACCCTGACAGATACCATAGAGTCGGGCAAGAGGAAGAACGAGACCTTAAACGGCATAATTCTCAGGATGATAAGGATCATAGAGAATAACGGTGACCATATTATCAATGATTTCGGCCTTTATCTCGACGAAGGTGACAATTACTGTTTTTCTAATGAGGGAAACCAGCATCTGAGATTTCTCGCGGATATTTACGGCCATGCTTCTATCAATGATCTGAAATATGCGGAAAAGACCTCAAATCCCGATGAGGTTATGTGGTATCTTTGCTCCGCATCCAATTACGGTATCGGTTCATTTACTAAAACAGGAAGTAAAGTGACCTTTTTTCCGCAGATGGGCTTTACCAAAGAGGAGATGCTGAAGATCGCGCTGATACGCTATCACTTAAGCCTTAACAGCTTTACAAAGTATATTGCCACCACGGTGGCCACGGATGTCAGTGAAAGAACGGTCGCCGTTATAATGGAAAATTCAGATATGCTGCAGGGCGTAGCTGTTGCCGAGGATACGGTTAGGCGCTACAACCATTCGGTATATTTCTCACAGGTTACCGGGTATACAGGAAGGATATCCCAGAGCGAATATGAGGAGTATTCGCTGAAGAATCCGGATTATACAACGAATGACTATATCGGAAAGACCGGTATCGAGCTTTCCATGGAAGACAAATTAAAGGGGGCCAGCGGAAGCGAGCAGCTCTTCGTTGATAATGTGGGACGAATAATAGAGCGCAATAACGTAAAACTTCCGTTGCCCGGAAATGACATATATCTGACGCTGGATGCGGAATTACAGATGGCTACCTATAATCTGCTTGAACAGAAGATCGCAGGTATACTTGTAAGCCGCCTGGTTAACGAGAAAAAGGTCGAGCAGAGCGGACGTAACAGGGTTATTCCGGTTTATGATGTATATAATGCATTTTTCGATAATAATGTCATAAATCTGAAGCATATGGCGAAGAGTTATGCCGGAGATTATGAGAAAAAAGTTTATTCACAGTTTGCGATAAAGCAGGCTGATGCCCTGCAGCACATAAGAAATGTCCTTATGACTTCGGATACCCCGTATAATGAACTTGAAGATGAAGACAAGGAATATGAAAGCTTCATCGTATCAATGCTTTCGAATGCAAATTACGGTATCATCAAAAGCGATGAGGTCGATATAAATGATGAAACCTATAAAAACTGGAGGATCGATGAGATCATAAGCCTGAAGGAATATCTGATGTACTGCATCTCGAAGCAGTGGATAGATATAAGCAAGCTTACATTAGATAACCGCTATGCCGATTCCGGAGAGATATATAAGGCAATAACGGAATATGTGGTAACTCATCTTGAGACCAATCAGGATTTTTCCAAAAAGCTGTATAAATATCTTCTTCATTCGGATATGATATCCGGACGTGATGTATGTATGATCCTTTGGGAGCAGGATATTATAGCTGTTGATCCTTCGAGGATAGATAGACTGAAAAGCGGGGAAACCGAGGCATACAACTTTGTATCCTATCTGATCAGGAATATCTATATCACACCGGCCCAGCTGGGACTCGAACCCTGTTCCGGATCTGTTGTCATTACGGCTCCTTTAACCGGGGAAGTGCTGGCGCTTGTGTCTTATCCCGGTTATGATACGAACCGGCTTGCAAATACAGCGGATTCGGCTTATCTGGCTAAGCTGTCCCAGGATCATTCCAATCCGCTGTGGAATTACGCCACACAACAGAGAACGGCTCCCGGTTCTACTTTTAAGATGGTATCCAGCGTGGCAGGTGTAGAGGAAAACGTTATCTCGGAAGGATCTATAATAGAATGTGAAGGCAAATTCACCAAGCTTAAGGGTGACGTGCATAAATGCTGGATAGACCCGGGCAATCACGGTGAACTGGATCTTTGCGGAGCCATAGAGAATTCCTGTAACTATTATTTTTACGAAGTCGGTTACCGCCTTGCCGGAGACGGTGAAGGATATAACGATGATTATGGTCTGGAAAGATTATCCATATACGCCGATATGTTCGGCCTGGGTGATAAGACAGGAGTCGAGATAGCCGAATCCGAGCCGAAGATAAGTGATAAGTATGCGGTGCCGTCGGCTATCGGTCAGGGTACGCATAACTATACAACAGTCGGACTTGCAAGATATGTTACTGCGGTAGCCAACAGCGGTACCGTATATCAGCTGAGTCTGATACATGAGATAAAGAATGATTCCGATCAGTCAGAGTACTATTACAAGCCCAATATAAGAAATGAGATAGTCATAGGACGTTCGTTATGGAATACCATACATCTGGGCATGAAGAGAGTGGTGGAATCAAAATCCTATTTTGAAATCCCGGGGCTCTCGGCTGCGGGCAAGACGGGTACGGCACAGGAGCAGACGAACAAGGCGAATCACGCTTTATTTGTCGGTTATGCTCCTTATGATAAGCCTGAGATAGCCATTGCTGTCCGTATAGCTAACGGATATTCGTCGGATTTTGCAGCGCAGGTTGCTGCAGATGTATTCAAATACCACTTTAACCTTGAAAGTGAGGAAGAGCTTATAACAGGTGAGGCTTCCGAGGCTACGGCCGTGAGCGGAGGAGACTGATATGAAACAGAAGCTGGAGATAAGGAATTTCAATTTCAGACTGGTCCTCTTTCTGCTGGTGATATCCGGTATGGGACTTGTTGCCATAGGCAGCGCCAAGGCTTCGGTACAGACCAAGCAGGCTTTTGGCGTGGCTTTTGGCGTGTTTGTGATGCTGGTGATAGCATTCTTTGATTACCATTTTACCCTGAAGTTTTACTGGCTCATATATCTGTTCAATATGGGGCTGTTGGTACTGGTGGACCGTTTCGGCGACAGTTCTCATAATGCACAAAGATGGATAGAGATAATGGGCATCAGATTCCAGCCTTCCGAGACGGCAAAAATCCTGTTGATACTTTTTTTTGCACAGTTTATAATGAAGAACAAGGAACGTATAAATGATATAAGGATAATCGGAGCAATGATCGGGCTGATCATACCACCGCTATATCTGGTATATAAGCAGCCGGATCTGTCTACTACTATTATGCTTGTGATCATATTCTGTATGATGCTCTATGTGGGAGGCTTGAGCCATAAGATCATTATAGGTACACTTGCTGTAGTCATACCGGCAGTAGTAGTCGTGATCTTCCTTATACTGCAACCGGACCAGACTCTTGTGAAGCCTTATCAGCAGGAGCGTGTGCTTGCCTGGCTGCAACCCGATAAATATGCGCTGACCACTGCATACCAGCAGCAGAATTCCATCACTGCCATAGGCAGCGGACAGCTCTGGGGCAAGGGACTTAACAATAATGAGATTGGTTCGGTTAAAAACGGCAACTATATATCCGAACCGCAGACCGACTTTATATTTGCTATCATAGGGGAGGAGACCGGCTTTGTGGGCTCGGCAAGCGTGATAATACTGCTGATGCTGATAGCGGCGGAATGCTTTCGGACCGGAATGAAAGCCGCAGATCTTGCCGGAGAGATCATATGTTTCGGCATGGGCACGATCATATGTTTCCAGAGCTTTATAAATGTGGGCGTTACCACCGGTCTGCTGCCCAATACAGGTCTGCCGCTTCCCTTTGTCAGTTACGGACTGACCAGTCTGGTGAGCTTATATGCAGGAATGGGGTTTGTCCTGAGCGTCAGCTTGAGACGTAAGACTCAGGAGCGAAAGACAGTACAGTATGTGGCTATGCCTGAGCCGGATTTTAATCAATTTTAATAAAGGGGTTACGAGATGAAAATTGCACTGATCGCACATGATGCCAAGAAAAGACTCATGCAGGATCTCTGTATTGCATACAGGGGAATACTTGCAAGACATGAACTCTATGCCACAGGTACTACGGGGCGCCTTATCGAAGAGGTTACCAATCTGACAGTTCATAAATTCCTGTCAGGACAGCTCGGAGGTGAACAGCAGCTCGGCATACAGATAGAGCATAATGAGATAGACCTTATGATACTCTTAAGAGATCCGCTCAGTCCCATGACTCATGAGCTCGATGCACTGAATCTCTTAAGACTTTGTGATATGCATAATATCCCGCTGGCTACAAATCTTGCCAGCGCCGAACTCATGATAAAAGCACTTGACAGAGGGGATCTTGAGTGGCGTGAAATGTATAAAGACTGAAAAACTGCTGTTTTTAGCATGTTTAATATTACTGACCGGCTGTGCCACGCAGAAACCTGATCTGCCGTACGGCTCGTTGGATACCAATTCGGATTTTTCTTTAGACACCCAGACTGAAGCAGGAAAGCTGCCTTTTTTTGCTGATGAACTCTGTGCTGCTGCGGAAGATATTACGGACAGTTCTACCATCGATACCTCGGATCTGAAAGCAGCCTGCGTTTATGATATCAGCGGACGGAAGGTGGTTTATTCCTACAGGGCAAATGACAGACTGTATCCCGCATCACTTACCAAGATAATGACAGCTCTCATAGTCCTTGAAAACTGTGATGATCTGAATGAGGAAGTGACTGTGGGGGATGTTAATATACGTGAACAGGGCGTTCAGCTCTTCGGCCTTAAAGAAGGGGACGTACTGTCTGTCAGAAAACTTCTCTATGCAACCCTGGTCAATTCATCAAATGATGCGGCGCTGGCGTTGGCTCTTAATTACGGAGACAGCGTAGATCATTTTGTGGAGATGATGAATTCCAGAGCACTGGAGCTGGGCTGTACACATACTCACTTCGTTAATCCGCACGGTCTTCCCAATGAAGACCATTACACCTGTGCCTATGATCTTTATCTGATGTTCAATGAGGCACTTAAACACGAAGAATTCGTCAAGATAATCCAGACAGTAAAATATGAGATCGAGTATAAAGACTCGGAAGGAGAATCTCAGAGCAAGGAGATCACTTCAACAAATTCTTACCTTACAGGCGCTTATTCAAAGCCCGGCGAGGTTTCGATCATCGGAGGCAAGACCGGAAGTACAGCCTCCGCCGGAAGATGCATGATATTATACGCCGATGCTAAAGACGGCGATCCTTATATACTTGTAGTTATGGGGGCCGGAGACACGGATGTGCTCTATGACTCTATGACGAAGCTTTGTAATGACTGTGTGAAGTGAGAAACTTCTTAATTGTAAAGGGGATACTGACAAACTATAGAAGGACTTTGCTGAAGGAAGATTGCCCCATATGTGATAATAATAGCATTTACCGGGCTTGGAATATCTGAAATCGGGTAGATAATATATCTGAGTGTATGGCCCGAAGGTGAAAGACACGCATAACAGAAGAAATGCCCTGTGTACGTGTCGAAAAAAATAAAAAAGACACGTATATAGGTTAAAAGTATCTATCTGCGTGTTTATCAGGTAGATTTTAAAAGAAAATTAAGTCGGAAAGCGTCTTATTTCCATGAAAACGACACGTATACAGACAAAAAGGCCGTATTTGCGTGTCGAAGTGTAAACCTGAAGGCATATTATGTAAGCTTGAATGCTTTTTAGGAATAAAGATGGGGAATGCAAGAGAGTTAATACGATAAAAATTTTTAAATGCTCGAAATGAAGGAAAAGAAACGGGATGCTCGAAAGAGCTGATGCGATAGAAAACAGGCGGAGTGTTCGGTAAACTTAACCTAAGTAAAAATCGGAATGATCGGAAACGTTAGGACATTTGGAAAGGAAGGACAGAGATATGAAGGGTAAAAGATTTTTGGCAGTTCTGATGAGTATCGTGTTGTTCTCGGGAAGTCTGGAAAGCTTTGTATATGCCGGAGAAGAAATAGCGGCATATGAAGAAGATGTCCTTACGGATGACGATGAAGAAGCTCTTGAAGTGGTGGATGTAAGCGATACAGAAGCGGAAGAGTTTGTTGAAGCTCCTTCTGAAAATGTTAATGTTTCTGAGGAGAAAGGGAACGCACCGGGGGATGATATAGAATATACGGAAAAGGATTCGGCTTGGTACGTTGATCATTTCGATTTTGCACCTACTTCAGATAGCGACGGAGGCCCTGCCTACGTGATTAACGACATTCAGGATACATCAGGTTTTCCTGAATATCTTCTGATCCCGGCGAAAATACAAGACGGCGATAATCGTACAGTTATTATTAATGCTGCTTCATTTGCAAATCTGAAAAATACGGATATCAAAGGAATCAAAATAGCTGCCGGCGTTGAATTTTCGGACGGTTTAGACGGACTATTTAACAGCTGTTCTACTATTAAGACTATCGATCTG
Organism: Lachnospiraceae bacterium; assembly: GCA_016281335.1. Classification (GTDB taxonomy): domain Bacteria; phylum Bacillota; class Clostridia; order Lachnospirales; family Lachnospiraceae; genus NK4A136. The sequence goes on from JAEEIK010000103.1 coordinate 116,883, forward strand.
AGTGAAGTTGATACTTCAAATGTCGTTAATATGACGATGATGTTCAGAGGCTGTGCTTCTCTTAACCGTCTTGATATAAGAGGCCTTGATACTGAAAATGTCACTGACATGTCTAGTATGTTCGAGGGCTGTAATTCTCTTAGCGAGATCGATCTTGTAAGTTTTAATACTGCTAAGGTTACTGATATGTCGGGCATGTTCAGAGGCTGCAGCTCCTTAACAAAACTTGATCTGGGCTCATTTAATACCGAAAAAGTTGATAATATGAAGCAGATGTTTTACGGCTGCAGTGCTCTCGAAGAGCTGAACGTAACGACGTTTAATACGGAAAAAGCTACAAATATGAGCCAGATGTTCGCTGATTGTGAAAGACTTGCTTCTTTAAATCTGGATAATTTCAATACGCCCAAGGTTGAAAACATGTCATATATGTTCAGCAACTGCAGCAGATTGAAATATCTGATAATTCCCGGCTTTACCGGAAGCAGTATACTGACTGATCCGGGCTCATTCAACGGTATTTCAAATATGTTTGCAGGCTGCAGCGAACTAATGGACCTTGATCTTCATAATTTCTATCTGGCAAGAGCAGATGTAAGCGAGGCATTTAAGAATTGTAAGTCCTTAAAACGTCTCGATATAAGAGCTTTCAACATGACTGACCAGGAAGGCTATCGAGGCATGTTTAACGGGGCAAGTATAGAAAGACTCGGACTGCCGGCTGAAGTTCCTGACAGTATGAATGTAGTGATCACCGGACTTAAGCGCTTATATTATGCGGGAAGCAAGGATTTTTATGAAGGCAGGAGAGTGTCTTTCGGGGCCGAACACATAATATACAATTATAATGACCTCTCTAAACCAATACCTTATCCCGGTGATACAGATATTAATGAACTCAGCTATTCCTTTGCCAATTATTTCAAAGAAGATACGGCTGATAATCTCGGTTATGAGGAAGAATGGGCATATCATATCCCTGTTGAAAGATATAAAGAAGTATTCGGCGACAGGGGCGAGGAGATATTTGATTTCTTTGATGATGAGTGGGGCGGAAGCTGCTACGGCATTTCTTCGAGTTCATCCATGTTTGCAACGGATGATGAGAGCATAAGCATGAACGGTTTCTCCAAGGATGCTGTTTTTGTAAGTGATCTGACGTTACCGGCCGAAGTAGACAGGGATCCTTCAGACGATACAAGGGAACAGCTCAGGACTGACTTGAGAAAGTTCCTTGAAGCTATGCAGATATCCCAGTATGACGAGAGAGTTCAGTTCTGTCTGTCTCTTCCCGCAACACCGCTTGAAATTGTCAGTGTGCTTGAAGAGAGTAAAAAGCCGGTGATCATAGGTCTCTTCGGACCTGAGGGCGGACACGCTGTGCTCGCATATGCCGCTGAAGAACTTGTCGGAGCAGTGGGCATGTCCTTGCATATTTATGATCCTAACCATCCGGGACAGGATAAGACTATAAAGATGCTGTCTACTACAGGCAATGCCGCATATCCTGATTCCTGGGAATATACCCTTGACAGTGCCGGAACAATTAAATGGGGTTCTGACAATAAGGATTGCGCAATAAGCTACGTGCCTTACGATATATATTCAGCGCCCTGGAAGGACGGTGGAGAGTTCGACTTTGATACCTGGGATCCCACGGCGGGAGAAACTGAAGAATGGACTGATGCGGACGAGGAATTCCTGACACAATACTGGGGCTGGACGAAAGATGAACAGAATTATCTTAATGCTCATCCGACGGCTACGGATATATCCGATTGGAATGCATCAGATGATGCCGAATTTGCCAAGTATATGGCAACTTATCCCAAGGCTCCCGACGACATGGATATGCGCTGCAAGATGAGATGCAAGATGCGCTGCAAGATACGTTGTAAGATGAGATGTAAAATGCGCTGCAAGATGCGTTGTAAGATGAGATGCAAAATGCGTTGTAAAATGCGTTGCAAGGTGCGCTGCAAGCTCATCGGCGGAGGCTACGCCGATATCACCATACTTGATGATGAGGGCGTAAAGCTGTACGAGTACAAGAACGGAAGCGGAAGCGTTAATGCAGATAAAGAAGCTGAGGGCTATGAAGCTGTCGGACTCGGACTGCTTTCCGGAAATAAGGCTTTGAAGAAGTCGGATGCGAGATACGTAGGAACCGAGAAGATAAATGCTATTGAATCTACCGGCGCTCTCAATTATTCAATTGATGACGGTAAACTCGGCCAGAAAGTTGATACAGAAGCAAAGAAAGTAAAACTTAAGCTGGATGAAGCTAAAAATATTAATGAGCTCACTCTTCCTTTAAAGAAGGGAGAAAAGGTTAAAGCTTCTTTAAGAAATGAAAAAGCAGATGTTACGGTTGCAGGTAAGGGTACCGGAGCAAAGGCAGGCGCTTATATTTCTGAAAGTGATCTGGGCCTGATTGTTGAAAACCTCATAATAGAATCAGTCAGCTCGAACGGAAATGTGCAGGCCGGCGGCAAAGACATAAAAGGTCTTACTTTCACTTATGAAACAAGGCTCAGATACAGCGGAGAACTGCTGACTCCGGAGATAAAGGTAGAGGACGGCAACAAAGTTCTTACCGCCTTTACGGATTATGTTTGTATATACAGCGACAATAAAAAAGCCGGAACGGGAAAAGTTACCGTATACGGTGTCGGCGCATATACCGGTATAAAAGAGCTTACTTTTGAAATATATAAGGATGAGCCTGTAAACTATGAGGGCATGGAATTTAAGTTTGTTACCGGCATTGACAGCGGCTATGATACCGTTTCCAAGAATAAGTCGGGCAAATATGAGATCACTTATACCGGAACAGCTTTAAAGCCCTTAGTAAAGGTAATATACAAGGGTCGTGAACTGTATGAGGGTACGGATTATACAGTCAAATACAAGAATAACAGGAATGTCAGTGAAACAGAGGATGCTTCTGCGATAATCACCGGCAAGGGTATGTATAAGTGCAGCTATACGCTTAAGTTCAAGATAGTTAAAAAGAGCCTGAAGGATGCGGATATAGCCTGCCCTGCATATATGATCGCTGACGGCGATAAGGAGCCGAAGGTGGTATTGGCATACAATGGCACACTGCTGAAGGCCGGTAAGGATTTTGAAGCCACAGTAAATAAGGATAAAGTGAAGATAAAGGGCATAGGAAATTATACCGGGGAAATAAGTCCCCAGATAAGCAGAGTGGCAGACAAGAAGATGCTCAGTGTTAAGCTGAGTCTTGCCAAAGGAATAAAGAAGAGCTACAGCGGAAAAGCTATAGAACTTACTAATGATGAGATCACTGTAAAGGGCGGAGACGGAAACGTTCTCGTAAAGGATAAGGATTATGTTGTGATCTACAACAATAATATAAACGCCGGAAAGGCCAAAGTAAGCGTTGCAGGCCGGGGTATGTATACAGGTGTGGCTTCAAAGACCTTTAAGATAAAGGCTGATAAAGAGAGCGCGGTAACTCCTGTGGAAGATAAGACTGTGATCACCTACAGCATAGACGGCTCCAGACCTGTGGTCAGTGTTAACTGCGGAACAAGGAAGCTTGTGGCAGGACGTGATTACAAAGTAACCTTCCCTAAGAACAAAAAGGGCGCTGTTGCTTATTCCCTTAAGTTCATAGGCAACTATAAAGGTCAGAAAGCAATAAAGAACCGTGCATATACCGTAACAGAAGCAGCTTTTGAAGCCGGTGTCATCAGCGTGAATGCGGCTGACATGGTAGTCAACAAGAAGAATAAGGTGGTTCCGAAGGTATATGTTGATGAAAACGGTACTCTGCTAAATGCGAAAGATTATACGGTAGAGGTTATTGTTGACGGAAAGCCTCTTGAGAAGAATAAAGTAACCATGGTGGAATCAAAGAAAATTAAGGCTATCATAAGAGTAACGGGCCGCAATAACTACAAGAGCGGCGTGGTAGAAAAGGAAGTAACTATCTATCCTAAAGATACCACAACTACAGATATCTCTGCTGCAAAGATAGCCGTATTCGCTAATAAAACTGATCCTGAATCCGTTAAAACTCTGGCCTTCACAGGAGATAAGGTAGTTCCTGGCAAGATAGAAGTAAAACTTAAGAAGAATATGCTTGACGGCAGCAAGATGAGAGTCAGATGCTATAACAACCTGACAAAAGGAAAGGCTGTGGTAGTAGCTTTCGGCAAGGGCTCGACTTACGCCGGCGCAGCCAAGGGAACTTATAAGATCAAATAAAAATGAGGGGCACGATATACAGTTAAAGAAAGGAACTATCCGATGAAAGCAAAAAGATTATTGGCAGCGTTTATGTGTACAGTCATGCTCGCAGGCAGTCTGGACAGCTATGCTTATGCGGGAGAAGAACTTCGCGTATATGACAGTGATAGCATAGGAAGCTTGGAGGATACAGCTCAGGAAGAGCTTGCACCTGATGATGAGCTTATAAGTGCCAAAGAGGCAGCACCGGAAGATGAAATAAGCATTTCCGAAGAGGCTAAGGAAGATATTGACTGGGTGCAAGAGAGTGATGAGTGGTATTTTGATAATTTATTGTGCACTAAGGGGACTAACGATAATGGAGAGGATATTGTTACAATAACCGGAGCCGGTCTTATACCTGTTGATTATGATAAGAATCTAATAATTCCTGCTACACTGAGTGATAATAATATTGATTATAAGGTATGTATCAAAAGTCAAAGCTTTACGGGTCTCGGTTCTTCAATTGAATTAAAAGGTATCTGGATTTCCGAAGGTGTTGATGAAGCCGGATCTGACTTATCTGAACTCTTTAAGAATGATTATAACCTTGAAAATATAAAAATAGATTGTAAAGAATTGTTTATACAAGACTTCACAAGAATGTTTGCAGGCTGTGAGAACCTAAAAAATGTTGAGTTTATTAATATTGATACTTCGACAGCCGGAAGTATGCAGGAAATGTTTAGTGGCTGTACGTCCCTGGAAAGCATAGATCTGACAGGAGCGGTCGCCTATCATCTCTATAATACAAGAAAAATGTTTTATGGCTGTACTTCATTAAAAGAGATAAAAATATATGATTTGACCTGCGATCAGGTTACTGATTTTTCCGGAATGTTTGAAGGCTGCAGTAAACTTGAAAGTATTGATCTTTCATACATGTATCCAAACAATGCAACAGATATGAGTTCAATGTTCAAAGATTGTGCATCCTTAAAAGAACTGGATTTGCAGAGTTTTAATAATACACAGGAACTTACAAATGTAAACAATATGTTTATGGGATGTACAAGTCTTGCTAAAGTAAATCTTCCAACGCTGATGACTGCTAAAGTGAAGTATTTCTACAGTATGTTCGAAAACTGCACGTCTCTAAAAGAAGTAACAATAAATCCTGCATATTTTGTATTTTCAGCAGCCGAGGCCGGCGGAAATGCTGATGAAGGTGGCCTCAGCCATATGTTTAAAAATTGTGAAAGCCTGGAGAAACTTAAAATGGGGTCCGGCGGAGCTGCAATGCCAATGAAAGGAGCTTTTGAGGGCTGTACTTCCCTGAAAGTCCTGGATCTCACGAGCATGGACTTTACTCAGGCAACAGAGACGGATGATATGTTCAGCGGAGCAAGTATAGAATATCTTGGCATACCTCTGGAATTTGTCAGCAATAAGACTTATGAGATAGACGGGCTTAAACGCGTATATTTCACAGGTGATAAAGCTGCTTTTACTGCTTTGGGCACGACTTTTTCGGGGAATCCCAAATATATCTATAATTCTGCTTATGGGGTGCTGGATACACCGGGTGAACCCTTAAGGCATGAAGTGAGATTTACTTTTGAAAACAATTTCAAAAAAGGAGTCTCATCAAATCTCGGATATGAAGAAAGCTGGAATTATCATATTCCTCTTGAAAGATACAGGGAAGTATTCGGCGACAGGGCCGAAAATATGTTTGAAATATTTGATGACGAATGGGGCGGCAGCTGTTACGGTATGTCTGCAGCAGGCGCCATGCTCTATATCTACGGAAGCGGACTGGATACAGAGGATTACAGGGCTGATGCCGTATTTGCGGAAGATCTTATCCTTACGGCTGAGGTGGACAGAGATACCTCTGATGATAAAAGAGAGGATATAAACAGCGATCTGAGAAAACTTCTGGAAGCGCTGCAGATATCCCAGTATGATGAGCGTGTACAGTTCTGCCTTGGCTGTGATGCACTGCCTATGGAAATCATCAATGAGCTTGAAAGCAGCGGTAAGCCTGTGATAATCGGTATGTTCGGTCCCGAAGGAGGACATGCGGTACTCGCTTACGGAGTTGAGGATGATGCTTCTTCCCACGCAAAGAGAATACTGATCTATGATCCTAATTATCCCGATGAAGACCGTGCAATTGTCGCCGACTCATCCACTAATTCCGATATTTACGATACATGGGAATATGTGATAAGAGAAAGCAAAGGAGTAGCAGGCTTTGACAGAATAGTATGGGGTAGTGCCTACAATGATTGTTATATCAGCTACGTTCCCTATGATATATATTCAGTTCCTCTGTCAGACGGAACCACCTTCGATCCTGAAACCTGGGATCCGTTTGCAGGCTCACCGGACAGCTGGAGTACTGCGGATGAGTGGTTTTATAAGAAGTTTATGAGTGAAGGCTGGACCGCAGATGAAGGCAGATATGAGGCAAAATATCGTGATAAGACCTGGACTGCTGATGACTGGACTGAAGCAGATATGGACTTCATGCAGAATCATTATGAATGGACAGCTGAAGAAGAAGAATGGATGGCAGCCAATCCCGGTTGGAATAATGCCTGGACTGCCGAGGATGAAACTGCATTTGCGGAATACTATGCAAATTACAGTAATCCCGCGATCGCTGATATGCGCTGTAAGATGAGATGCAAGATGCGCTGCAAGATGCGCTGTAAGATGCGTTGCAAGATGAGATGCAAGATGCGCTGTAAGATGAGATGTAAGATGAGATGCAAGATGCGTTGTAAGATGCGCTGCAAAATGATGGCGATAGAAAACAATGCATATACCGTACTTGATGAATCCGGAAGCAAACTGATCGAATCAGTAAACGGCAATGCTGTTATTCCCGAAGATAAAGAGGAGACTGTATTCCTTGATTCCAACATGGGATTCAGACTTGACCAGACCGAAAAGAAAGCTACTAAAGGCTTTTACAGCCCGGTCGGAACGAAAACAGTTTCTTCCAATGAGGGTCTTAAGTACACGGCTGTAGACGGTCTGTTCATGCAGAAAGTGATCACTGACGGTAAAAAGGCCGTAAGTACGCTTGACGAAAAGACAAAGATCAATGAAGTAGAGCTGCCTCTTAAGGATGATGAAACTGTTGAAATAAGATTCAAAGATCTGGCTGATGATGTGACTATAAAAGGTAAAGGAACAGCAGCGGATGCCTTTGCGGCAAAGGGTGAGAAAGGCATTAATATCTCCAATATTGAGATCGTATCGGTAAGCGCCAACGGTAACGAACAGCCACAGGGTAAGGATATCTCCAAGCTTACGATGGAGATCGAGGAAAAGGTGGTAAAAGGTACCGATGCCGTAACTCCTGCGGTGATCATCAAAGATGGTGACTATGTACTTGATCCTTTCAATGATTATGTATGTGTATACAGCGATAATCTGGAACTCGGCACAGGCCACGTTGATGCATACGGTATAGGTGATTATACCGGTATTCTCAGCGGAAGCTTTGAAATAGTTGAAAAGCTAGAAGAAGAGGAAGAAAAAAAGGAGAATAACGATCAGGAAGAAGAAAAGGAACCGGAAGAACAAGAGCAGAAAGACACTAAGGATAATACCGATAACACAATTTCGGCCGATATCATAAAGTATCCAGTAAATACTAACGGTATGAATTTCTACTTTGTTACCGGCGAAGATACGGCTTATGATATTGTATCCGAGAATAAAGCCGGAAAGTATGAGATCACTTATACCGGAACCGCGCTTAAGCCTCTTGTAAAGGTCTTCTATAAAGGTCGTGAACTGTACGAGGGCGCAGATTACATTGTTAAATACAAGAACAATAAGAATGTTAGCGAAACGGCCGATGCAAGCGCAGTGATAAACGGTAAAGGAACATACAAGTTCAGCTATACACTAAACTTTAGGATAGAAAAAAAGAGTCTTAAAGACAGCGATATAGCCTGTCCTGCATATGTGATAGCAGACGGTGATAAGGATCCGAAGATCGTGATCGCTTATAACGGAAAGCTCTTAAAAGAAGGGAAAGATTTTAATGCAAATCTTAATAAAGATAAAGTCAAGATAAATGGTATCGGCAATTTTTGCGGGGATATCACACTGCCGGTAAGCAGGGTGGCAGATAAGAAGAAACAAAGTGTGAAGCTGACACTCAGTAAGGGTATCAAAAAGAACTATAATGGCAAGGCTGTCGAACTTGCAGCTGATGAGTTCGCGGTTAAGGACGGAAACGGCACACAGCTTACAAAAGATAAGGATTTCCGTGTGTATTACAGTAATAATGTAAATGCCGGAAAAGCCGTGATAACCGTGGCAGGTATCGGTATGTATACCGGAGTCGTAAGCAAGAGCTTTAAGATAAAAGCCGATAAAGACAGTACGGTCGCAGTCAAAGGCGATACAGTTGTTACATACAGCATAGACGGATCCAGACCTTCTGTCAGCATTAACTGCGGCGAAAAAACGCTGGTAGCCGGACGTGACTATAAACTCAGTTTCCCGAAGAATAAGAAAGGCGAAGCAGCATATTCTGTCAAATTTGCAGGCAACTATGCAGGACGCAAGGTTCTCAAAGGACAGAAATACACTGTTAAGGAAGCGGCTTTTACCGAAGGGATTGTAAGTGTCAATGCAGCTGACATGATAGTAAGCAAGAAAGACAAAGTAACGCCGATAGTTTTCGTGGATGAAAAAGGAACATTGCTGAATGCAAAAGACTACAGCGTAGAGATACTTGTAGATGGAAAAGTATTGGAGAAAAATAAGATCACGATGGTTAAGTCCCAGACGCTTAAAGCCACGATAAGGGTAACAGGCATGAATAATTACAGTAACGGAGTGATCGAGAAGCAAGTTACTATCTATCCGAAGGATACCAAGACAGAGGATATGTCTGCATCAAAGATACTGATCTATGAGAAGAGCTCTGATACCAATGCCGTAAAAGCTCTCGCATTCAGCGGGAAGAAGGTGGTACCCGGTAAAACGGAAGTAGTTCTGAAGAACAGTAAATTGAGCAGCAGCAAAGTGAAGATAAAATACTATAACAACCTAACTAAAGGCAAAGCTGTGGTGGTTGCTTTCGGTAAAGGATCGAGCTACGCCGGAGCGGCGAAGGGCGGCTATAAGATAAAATAGGGAGAAGCCTGATATATTACTAGGCAAAAGGAGAAGGAAATGGCTAAAATAGGTATGATAGGCGCAGGAAGCTGGGGCATAGCCCTGGCATGGCTGCTGGACAACAACGGACATGAGGTGACGGTTTGGTCTGCGCTTCCCGAAGAGATCGATATGCTTGATAAAGAAAGAGAGCATAAGGACAAGCTGCCCGGAGTGAAACTGAGCGATAAGATGGCATTTACGAAAGATCTCGAAGTTGCAGTGAAAGGCATGGATATGCTTGTCATGGCCGTACCATCTATCTTTACCAGGAAAACCGCAAGACAGATGAAGGAACTTGTGGCTGACGGTCAGATTATAGTGAATGTGGCTAAGGGTATAGAGGAAGATACGCTCAAGACCCTTGATATCCAGATTGCAGAAGAGATACCCCAGGCTGATATAGCTGTTCTTTCCGGACCTACACATGCAGAAGAAGTGGGACGAGGGTTGCCGACTACCATAGTAGCTGCCGCAAAAAAGAAGAAAACTGCCGAATATGTACAGAGTATTTTCTCCTCGCCGGTATTCAGGGTTTATACCTCTCCCGATGTACTTGGCGTGGAACTGGGAGCTGCTCTTAAGAATGTGGTGGCTCTTGCTGCAGGTATGGCTGACGGCATCGGCTACGGTGATAATACAAAGGCAGCTCTGATCACCAGAGGACTCAAAGAGATTTCCGTGCTGGGCGTCAAGATGGGCGGCGCTCCCGAGACCTTTGCCGGTCTTACCGGAATGGGTGACCTGATCGTAACCTGTGCTTCCATGCATTCGAGAAACAGAAGAGCCGGCATACTCATCGGACAGGGCAAGAAGATGAAGGAAGCCATGGATGAAGTAAAGATGGTAGTGGAAGGTGTGTATTCCGCAAAAGCCGGATTGGCGCTTGCAAAGAAATATGATGTTCAGATGCCGATCATTGAACAGGTCAATAAGATACTTTTTGAGGACAAACCGGTTAAAGAAGCAGTAAATGAGCTGATGATAAGAGAACTAAAACCTGAACATGAACTCCAGTGGGAGGAATAATATGCCAATAAATAATGTTGTTTGGACTGAATGGGTTAAATATACCGAACAATTAAAGCTTGAAGCTTCCGATATGGATAAAAATGGACTGAAAGATAAGATATTGGAAAGCATGGGACCGATGTCCGACGAGCAAAAGAACATCCCAAAGGGATATGAAGGAAGGTAGAAAATGACAGAAGATTTTAAGAGTACCAAGGAATATGTGGCGAGTGAAGCACTGATGGGCAGCGTGAATGTGGCAATAGCATTGCAGAAGCCGTTGCTTATAAAGGGCGAGCCGGGAACAGGCAAGACCATGCTTGCGGAAGCCGTGGCCAAGAGCCTGAATAAAAAGCTGATCATCTGGAATATCAAATCTACTACAAAGGCTCAGGACGGTCTTTATATGTATGATACGATACAGAGACTTTATGACGGCCAGTTCGGCGAGGAAGGTGTTGATGATATCGCAAGATACATCAAACTCGGAAAATTGGGTGAAGCCTTCGAGAGCGATGAACAGGTAGTACTGCTGATAGATGAGATTGACAAGGCCGATTTAGAATTCCCTAATGATCTCCTGTGGGAACTGGATCAGATGGAGTTTTATATACATGAGACCAAGAGGACCGTTAAGGCAAAGCATCGTCCTATAGTTATCATTACTTCCAATGCGGAGAAAGAGCTTCCGGATGCTTTTTTACGCAGATGCATCTTCCATTATATTGAATTCCCCGATGCAGCTCTGATGGAAGAGATTGTTAAGGTTCACTTCCCTGAGATAGAAGAAAATCTGCTCAAAAATGCGATGGATGTATTCTACTGGATCAGAAGCATAAGGGATGTAAGAAAGAAGCCCTCGACTTCGGAGCTGATCGACTGGGTAAATGCGCTGCAGCTGGGCGGCATTCCTACGGATACACTTAAAGAGAAGCTGCCTTTTATAGGGGTTATCGTTAAGAAGGATGAGGATCTGGAAACCGTAAAGCATTATGTTCAATAATTTCTTTAATGCCTTAAATAAATACGGACTGAATGTCACCTTAAGTGAGTGGCTGACTCTGCAGAAGGCTCTTAATATGGGGCTTTGTGAGTCGTCGCTCACTAAGTTTTATTATATAGGAAGATCCATACTTGTACACTCCGAAACGGATTTTGATAAGTATGACCAGGCTTTTGAAGAATGTTTCAAAGCCATGCAGCATGAGCCAGGCGTCACCGACAGAATGCTTAAATGGCTGGATAAGCCTGAGATGAATGAAATGCTCCACGAGGAAGACAAGGATTATCTGAACCAGGTGGAAACCTTTGAACTCGATAAGGATGATGTTGAGAAGAAATTCAAGCAGCGCCTGAAAGACCAGGACAGTGAACATAACGGCGGGGCTTACTGGATAGGTACCATGGGCAAGACTTCCTTCGGCAATACCGGCGGTAATATAGGCGGCATACGTGTGGGCGGTGCCACCGGCTACCAGAGTGCATTCCAGGTCATCGGTGCCAGGAAATACAGGGACTTCAGAGATGACAGGGTGCTGACCGGAAGGCAGTTCATGGCGGCATTGCGCAAGCTCAGGCAGTTTTCCAGCAGACTGGATATCCCGAAGACAGAACTTGATATAGACGGTACCGTTCATGATACCTGCGAACAGGGCGGAGTGCTAAAAATCGTTATGGACAAGCCGAGGAAGAATACTGTGAAGCTGCTGTTACTCATGGATTCAGGCGGTACCATGATACCATACTGTGATCTGCTGAACGAGCTTTTTCAATCGGTTCATAAATCCAATCACTATAAAGAAGTAAAGACCTATTATTTCCATAACTGTATCTATTCACATGTATATAAGGATCCCGGATGCGAGAACGGTAACTGGATAGAAACAGAATGGATGTTTAAAAATCTGGATAAAGACTTTAAGGTTATAATAGTCGGAGATGCAGCCATGGCGCCCGAAGAACTGTATGCCAAAGACGGTAATTACAGAGGACCTAACGGAGGTTATTCGGGTTATGAATGGCTGATGAGGATGAAAAGAAAATATAAAAGGATAGTCTGGATGAACCCGAAAATGGCTCCGGGAGCTGCTCCCTGGAGAGAGGCTGAGACCGCGATAAAGGAGATATTCCCGATGCTGCCGCTGACCGTGGCGGGTCTGAATGAGGGGATGGAGATACTGATGAAGAGAAACTGATGGGGAGAAGCCTTTGTTTTGACAATTGGTTAGCATTAGGATATAATCACATTTAGCTTAAATCGGAGGTATGTATATGAAGAATTCACTGGATACACATATGGGAAGCATTTCCATAGACAATACCGTGATAGCTCAGTATGCAGGCAATGTTGCAAACGAGTGCTACGGCATAGTAGGTATGGCTTCCGTTAATGTTAAAGAAGGTCTGGTACGTATTCTTAAGAAGGAAAGCGTGGAACACGGCATTCAGGTAAAGAGCAATGCCGGTAAGCTTACCATAGATTTTCATATCATAATAGCCTATGGCGTAAGCATCAGGGCTGTAACCGAAAACCTTGTCGAAACTGTTAAATACAAGGTGGAAGCCTTCAGCGGTCTGGAGGTAGAGAAGGTCAACGTCTTTGTTGAAGGCGTGCGCGTAATAGACTAATTCAGGAGGAACCCTAAGTGGCAACAAATACCTTAGATGCGTCGATGCTTGCAAAAATGTTTCTTGCAGGCGCTAAGAAACTTGAGTCTAAAAAAGACGAGATAAATGAACTCAATGTGTTCCCTGTACCCGACGGCGATACGGGAACCAATATGACTCTTACAGTGATGGCAGCTGCCAAAGAAGTATACAGCCTGCAGGATCCTGATATGGAAACGGTATGTAAGAGCATCAGTTCCGGAACCTTAAGGGGAGCAAGAGGTAACTCGGGTGTTATCTTAAGCCAGCTTTTCAGGGGCATGGCCAAGGTCATAAAGGGACATGACACCGTAGATATAGGTATTATTTCCGCAGCCTGTGATAAGGCCGTAGAAATGGCATACAAAGCCGTGATGCAGCCCAAGGAAGGTACCATTCTTACGGTTGCAAAAGGCATAGCAGAAAAGATAAATGAAATTTACGAAAGAGGCGAAGAAGATTTTGACGTCTTTTTCAAAGAGGTAATCGAAAAAGGAAATGAAGTACTTGATTACACTCCCGAGCTTCTGCCAGTATTAAAGGAAGCAGGTGTTGTGGACTCCGGCGGTGCCGGACTCATGGCTGTAGTTGAAGGTATATATGAAGGCTATCAGGGCAAGGGAATAGAATTCACTCTAGATGAGGAGACTTCCCAGGCTGCCGATGAGGTAAGGCTCTTCTCAAGCGAGGAGAAGAAAGCAAAGGAATACAAATTCCTTTATCATACAACTTTATCCATCATGCTTGATAAAGCTTTCCATATCCAGCGCGAATCGGAAGTAAAGAAATATCTGAAGGAAGTCGGTGACGAAGTAACCGTTTCGGTTGAAGACAGCATCGTCAATGTAGGACTTAACACTTCCGATCCCGGTATGGTGCTGCAGAAAGCCCTGCAGTATGGTGAACTTATAGATGTAAAGATCTTAAACAGAAAGATGGCTGACGCTAATAAGGCTGAGGGATCAGGCAAAGCTGTCGAAACAGCTGTTAACGAAGGCCCGGCCAAGCCTGTAGGTTTTGTGGCAGTAAGTGCAGGAAGCGGTATAGGTGAGATATTTAAGGGGCTGGGCGTTGACCACCTTATAGAAGGCGGCCAGACCATGAACCCCAGCACTGAGGATATGCTTAATGCGATCAAGGCCGTAAATGCCGAGACCGTATTTATCTTCCCGAATAATAAAAACATCATACTTGCTGCAAACCAGGCAAGGGATCTGACCAAAGATAAAAAGATAATAGTAATACCCACAAAGACCGTTCCCCAGTGCATCTCAGCCATGATCGCATATATGCCGGATGCAAGCGCAGAAGAGAATGAAGCATCCATGATAGAAGCTGCATCAATGGTCAAGAGCGGTTCACTCACCTATGCGGTACGTGATACCTCCATTGACGGTGTAGAGATACATGAACACGATTATATGGGTATAGGTGACGGCGGCATATTATCAAACGGCGCAGATATACAGGAAGTAATGATAGGCATGCTTGATAAGATGACCGAGGATACTTCCGAGCTGATAAGCATCTATTACGGCGCTGATGTGAGCGAGGCTGATGCTGAGGCCATGAGAGAAAAGATCGCTTCGCATTTCCCTGCTCTTGATATAGAGATGACAGTGGGCGCCCAGCCTGTATATTATTATATAGTATCGGTGGAATAAGATATTGGAGCTTTCGGACGGGATCTTATCCGTAAAGGGAATAGGTGAAAAGAGCGCGGCCCTGTTTTATAAGGCAGGTATATATACTGTCCGTGATCTTCTGGATCACTTTCCCGGTTCATATTCAAAGATCAGTCCGATCAGAAAAATAAGTGAGATAAATAAGAACGGCAGAGTGACCGTAAATGTAAGAGTGCAGACCAAGCCTGCACTCTTTCGCGTTGGCGGAAAAAACATATTGAAATTCAGAGTTTCGGACGACAGCGGTTCGCTGAATGTCTCAATCTTTAATATGCCATATCTGAGAAACAGCATAATGCCCGGCAGATCCGCTGTACTAAACGGAATGTGTACGCTTAAAAAGAACGGATGGCAGTTAAGCCAGCCGCGCTTTATGACGGAAGAAGAGTATAATGCCGAGGCCGGATGCCTCAAGGCCGTCTATCCGCAGCACGGAGCTCTGACTTCAGCAAAGATCAGTAAGGCTGTTTCGGAAATATTGCCTGTTATAAGTGAGATTGAAGACTATCTTCCCGAAAACATATTAACCTCGGAAGGCCTGATAGAAAGAAAAGAAGCCATAAAGCTGATACACAGACCGAATGAACAGGCAGATATCGATGCCGCAAGAAAACGTCTTGCCTTTGACGAGATATTTATGTTCCTTTCAAGGATACAGCTCTTAAAAGAAAAAGAAGAAAAAGAAAAAACCGAAGTAGTGACTACTGACAGCCGGCGGGCAGATAAACTGATATCGAAGCTTCCTTATGAATTAACCGCTGCACAAGAAAGAGCTATTGAAGATATAGAACGTGATATGAAATCCGGATACTGCATGAACAGGCTTGTTCAGGGAGATGTGGGCTGTGGTAAGACAGCAGTTGCATTTATCTCAGCAATGAAGGTAATTGATGCAGGTTATCAGGCAGCTATTATGGCACCCACCGAAGTACTGGCCTTGCAGCATTATAAAGATATATGCGAAATGAATAAGGCTTATGGCTTGGAACTCAATCCGGTACTGATCACAGGCTCCCTAAAAGCAGCTGAAAAGAGAGAGGCCCTGAAGAAAGTGGCTGAAGGTAGTGCGGATATCATTATAGGCACACATGCACTGATACAGGAAAAGACAGAATATGCAAAACTTGGCCTGGTAGTCACCGATGAACAGCATCGTTTCGGTGTGAGACAGCGGCTGATTTTCGGCGAGAAGGGGCTTCATCCACATGTGCTGGTCATGTCAGCAACGCCTATACCCAGGACATTGGGACTTATACTGTACGGGGATCTGGATGTAAGTATCATAGATGAATTGCCTGCAAAGCGGCTGCCGATAAAGAATACGGTTCTTGATATTTCCTGGAGGCCAAAACTTTACAACTTTATACTGAAAAGGATAAGCGAAGGCCGTCAGGCTTATATCATATGTCCTATGGTCGAAGAAAATGAAGAACTTGACGGGGTAGAGGATGTTGAAAGCTACAGTGAGAAATTAAGGGACATTCTTCCTGCTGATATACGTATAGATATGCTCCACGGCAGGATGAAGGATGAAGAGAAGAAAAGCGTAATGGAGACTTTCTCAAAAGGTGAGACAGATATACTGGTTTCCACGACAGTGGTTGAAGTAGGTGTGAATGTTCCGAATGCAACCGTCATGATGATAGAGAATGCGGAACGTTTCGGCCTGTCACAGCTTCATCAGCTCAGAGGGCGCGTAGGGCGTGGCAGTGAACAA
>JAEEIK010000104.1 GCA_016281335.1 Lachnospiraceae bacterium
CTGTCTATCGCATCATTAAAGGCTGACTTTACATCGAACTTCTTAAGGCTGTCCCTGTAGCTCCTTGCCTTTTCCAGCTTCGCGCTTAAGCGTCTCTTCTCAAGATTCTCATTTGCCGCAAAGAGTTTGTCAAACTCCGCCATCTTTGCGCTTTCATTCTTACTGAAGTTATCCAGGAATTCCGCGATCTCTTCCGTGTTCCTGGCAAACTCACCGGCCGAAGCCACACCGCTGTCAAAAGCCACGTTGGTCTTTACGTTCTTTCTTCTTTCAACGTATTTCTCGGCCCACTCCAGCCTGTTGATTATGGTCTTCCAATCCGTTGCGCCGCCCTGATACATATCGCCGTACATGGTCTTCAGCGTTTCCTGGTCGCTTTCATCCTGCTTTTCTATGGACTGCAGCCGGCATAAACTCATCAGACTGTCATAACAGTTGAACAGAGTCTCCTTGGAATAAAACTCTCTCAGCAGACTTGTAAGTTCTTTTTTCAGAGCTTCCAGCAGCATTACCAGCATATCGGAAGCTTCTATCTTTTCCGAGATCGTCAGATCATCCCTTGAAAGCATGTGTTCAAAAGCCTCGACCGAAGGATCGGCAGCAAAAGCATTCAGCTTATCTGCTTCCGTAAGGAATTTGCCCACATTTCTACCGCTTAAAATATCCTGTCGTATTTCGGGCGGGATCTTGCCTTTATACATGCTCCTTATGTGATCGAACCTGGATATCGCAGCTTCCGCTGCCGCGAAATCAGTGCGTTCCGCATCATACCAGCCACCCATGTTCTTGGAAAATTCCTCTTTATTAATATCCATCTCTGCCTGGGTGTTACGGTATTTTTTTATCTTTTCAAGTATATCCAGCATCTCCTCGTAAGTGATCTTCTTTACCGAAGATCTGCGATGCACGCGGATAGCGTTCATATCAGCTTTGAAAGCAGGTGATATCTTTCCGAGGAAAGTGGTATATTCGTTGTCCATCCTTGCAAGTATACCTGCGCAGTCTATGTCAAGCACGGCTTTATCGTACTCTTCCAGGACTACGGCCTTTGCCTTTTCAATCCTTGCAACGATCTCTTTTGCTTTTTCTATTGATTTTTCTCTTTCGCCCGAAGTATTCCAGCCCGAGACAAACCAGTGTTCCGATGCCTTCAGATCCATGCTGTATTCTCTTGCAAGAACAGCAACGGTCTCAGCTTCCCTCTTTGTCTTCGGAGCCGCGACGGATAAAGGCGCCGCAATATCTTCCAGCATACTCCTCTGCTCTTTCAGACAGTCGCCGGCTTTCTTCAGCAGCTCCATGATCTCATCTGCCCCGTCTATCAATTTTCGAGGATCGGAATAATCTTCCGAAAGCATGGACTGGGCCTTTTTCAGCACCGGATCTATTCTTCTGGCTCTCTCCTCTGCGTTCTGGTTCAGGAAATCTTCACCCATGTGCGTAATGGTCGTAGCCAGAAATTCTATCTTATTAAGTTTTCTTTCCTTCTGTTCTTCTGCGGTATCAAAAAAGACTTTAAGATCATCCGTCTCTACCCAATTGGCCTGGAAGCCCGGACTCTGGGCGCAGAAATGCATAAATTCACTGATCAGAGGGAATTCTGCCATAGAAATATCAAGACTGAAGGGTACTTTCTCCCTGAAAGCATTGGCTTTTTTGAAATAACCTTCGATAGTCTCTATTATCCCGTCCACGATAGCCGAAACATCCTGTTTCTTCTCCTGATTCATCTCAGGTACGGAATTGTTCTTCCATGAATTCCGGCTGTTCGCTTCCTCCAGATTTTGTTTTGCTTTGGCGAAATCCCTGATCATATATCTGATATCATTCAGGCTCTCATCCGTAACTACTGCGGGATCGATCCTGAAATCAACATCAGATACAGCTGAATACTTGGCAAGGATTTCTTCAGCTTCCGATACGTTCATATGGTTACCTTTCAATAAAGGATTTCATTTATTCCCAACTTATTATTAAACCATATCTTTTGCGGCTTGTCAAAAGCTAAAAACCATTTATTCCCCTGCTCGAATGGCAGGTCGTATATATGATCTGATACTCGCTGCCCACCGCTTTCAGGAAATCAATGCCGTATTTAAGCTTCTCGTCATCGAGATTAACGAAAGGATCGTCGAAGATCAGCACCGGGGCTTCTTTTTCATACATGGCATCGATCATCGCCATTCTTCTGCAGAGCCCCACCATATCCTTATATCCTTCGCTTAAGAGGTCAGGATCCCGAAGCTGCCCCAGTTCCCTCTTTTTTACATTGAAATTCACATCCAGATCATATACATCCTCGGTATCCCCGCTCAGCATCGTATAATACTTGTCAAAAGCAGACTGCATGGGTTCCAGGAAATGTTTTAAAAAATTCTCTTTCGCTTCTCTCAGAAAACTCTCCGTCTTACTGATCACATCATAATATTTTTCGGCCTTCTCCAGCTCTTCTTCTTTCTTACGTATCCTGTCGTTTATCTCCGATATTTCTTCCAGCTTATCCTCATATTCTTCCTTTTGTTTCCTGTAGCCCTCTTCCGTTTCCTTATCCCTGTCCATTGACAGTTCAAGCTCGCTTATCTTTTCCGTTAATTCATCCGCTGACAGACTGATCTCAGGTTCTTTCATCTCACCCAGTTTTGATATATCATGCTCTTTCTCATACTCTGCCAGTTTAGCTTCACGTTCTTTCAGATCCGCCTTCCTGCTTTCATAAAGCACGATCTTTTCACGTACCGGGTTAAGCTCATCCGCGGAGTCTTTATCCTCCAGCATATATTCCCGGAGGAAATCTTTCTTTTTATCCTGTTCTTCCCTAAGGCGTTCCATGGCCGATCTGTTCTTTTCCGTTTTTTCTTTTAAAACCCCGTATCTCTGCGCCATTTCCTGCAGCTTATAATAAAGCTCGGGAGAGAGCACCTCCGTCTCATCAAAGTATCTTCCCGCAAATGCCTTTACTTCTTCGCTCAGCTTCTCTATGCTTTCGTTTATCGCTGCCTGCTTTTCTTTGTTTCCGCCTATCCTGCCACTCAGTTGTTTATATTCTTCCAGATCCCTCTGTAAGCCATAGAGTTCAGCCTGTACCGATTCCTCACGATATTCTGTCCCGAATCTGCCAAGGAATTTTGCAATGCGTTCTTCGATCTCAGCTGCTTTTTTCTCCGAGCTTTCCAGCTCGTCACGGGCCTGTTTCAATAAGGGCGAAGCTTCCCAGTCCTCCAAGTCTGCCGGAGAAGGCTGAATAGTTTTACGTCTTCCCGCGATCCCCGGGATCAGAGTCACTGCTCCCGCAAGCAGAAGAACTGCGGGTATCAGCCACTGTCTCAATACGAAATAAAGCAGTACCGCGGCAGCCATGCATACCGCGCCGGCTATGATGATACTCTGCGCCCTCCTTCGTTTCTGTTCATACTCTTCTTTCTGTATTCTTTCCTGTTCAGCCTGCTTTGCCTCGGCATCTGATCTTAATTTAAGCGCAAGACTGCTCTCGTTCGCTCTGTATACCGGGAGCATGTTCAGAATACTTTCTCTCTTCCTCCATGCATTTATGTGATCAGCTATCACAAAGCTTTCTACCGCGTCTTCTCCGAATTTCAGCTCCAGTTCCTCGAGTTTTCGCTTCTCTTCAGCCGAAACACCGCTTTCTGCGATCTGCTCTTTTTTCTTTTGTATCTCTTCTATCCTGCTTTTTAAACCGTCCAGTTCCTCTTCTCCGGGTATGCCATCTTTGAAAAGTATCTTAAGTTTGTCGTATTCCGCCTTTTCTTCCTCGCTTATGCGATCTTTTTCAAGATTACTCTCCATCTCCTGAATGCGGCTGCATAATGAGATCATTTCATCCAGCTTTTTCAGCTCCGGTATTTTATCTCCCAGAGCTTTCTTAAGTTCATCGCAGCCCTTCTCTGCCTTTTTCTTTTCTTCAACAAGAGCATCATAGCTGTTTTTCTCTGCCTTCAGCGCATTATAACTGCTGAGCTCATTACGCTCACGATGAAGCAGCTCTCTCTTCTCTTTCTTTTCCCGGGTCTTATTCCTCAGTTCCGTTAATGCCTTATCTATCTCATCCAGGGATTTTTCATAACTATCCTTAAGCCTGGTCCTGTTTTTCAATTCGGCCACTTCGTTATTCAGCTTTTTGATCAGACCTGTAGCTCTTCGCGGCGACAGATTGTTCTGCTTATCCTGCAGTTTTTTGCAGGCCTCCTCAAACCGGGCCATATCAGCTATCTCTTCGGATACATTACCTATCTTGGCGCTTATCTCCGAAGTCACTTCGGTCCTGCAGGACTGCTGTGCAACAAATACCGTTTTGGAAAAAGAATTCCTGTCAATGCCGAAGAGTTCCTCGCCGATGTTTTCACTGTAGTCAGCAGAAATAAGATTTGTATCGGCATTGTAGAGTTGAAAAGTATCGCCGTTCTTATCAAAATACCTCTCCAGGCGGTACTTCTTCCCCTCAGTTTCAAAGATCAGATAACCGCCGTATGCGCCCCCTCCGGCCCAGGGCGAAAAGCGGCGTCTTTCATTATCGATCTCGTTTCTCTTTTTTTCATTGTCAAATCCGAAGAACATCACCCGGATAAAAGCAGCAAGAGTGCTTTTGCCCCAGCCGTTTTCGTGCATGATCACATTCAGTCCTTCGGTAAGATCCGCATCAAAATCCTTTAATCTTCCGAAACTTTCCACATGTATCTTCCGGAGTATCATATTTCTATTTCCTCCCCCTTAAGTACCTGCAGTCCGCATCTGATCACAGCCATCCTGTCTGCTTCGTCAAGCTCTGTCTGCTTCTCCAACAGCCTTACGAATTCGCCCTTAAGTGACATATCCTTTTCATATTCCCTGTAATCAATCTCTGTTACAGTCTGGTCCTCCAGCTTATGACAATAAAAACTGCCATCAAAATACCGGCTGATCAGATCGATATTCTTTTCGCAGTCAACATCCACCTTGCCGCAGAGTACCAGCTTGACCAGATCCCGCTTCAGATCTTTTCCTTCGATCTCGGACTTGATCCTGTCGATCATATCCATTGAAGAATCACAGCCTGAAACATCCACGTTGATAATATGCACAAGACGATCAGCAAAAGGGATAAACTCCCTCTTCAGCTGCAGATCATTTTCATCGATATCCAGCAGTACGAAACCGTGCTCCCCGCTCTCGTCATAGCCACGCCCTTCCAGACAACCGGAGTAACAGTAGATACCTCCCGGATGAAGCACACCCTCACTGTACTCATGAATGTGTCCCAAAGCCAGATAGGAGATATTCTTGTTTCTGAGTGCTCCGAGATCTATCTCTTCCGCCTTATCTTTTGCTTTGTACTGTGTTATCTGTCCGTGCATGGTCACAATATTACAGTCCCCGGGCTTAAGTACCAGTTCTGCATATACTGCCCGGGAATTATCCTTATTCAGTTCTACCCCCGATAAAGTGACAGCTTTATCACCTGTGCTGAACAGCTCATACTTTGTCCACTTATCCGAGAAGAGAAAAAGATTATGCGGCAGCTCTTTCATATTGTCTATGAATGAAGAAGTATCATGATTACCCTGCAGATAATAGAAGTTTATGCCGGGATATTTCTCAAACAGCTCATATATCGTATTTCTGATGCGTGCGCCGATCACTTTTTTATCAAACAGATCCCCTGCGATTATTATCGCGCTCACCTGATTCTTATCAGCATACTCGACCATTCTGATAAAAGTCATGACCAGCTCATTTTTTCTTTCCTTTGCCTGCTCAGGTGTAAAATTGGCCGTCAGCGCAGAATCCAGATGTATATCTGCGCAATGGATGATCTTCATCTGCTTTACCTCCGATATTACGCTTCCCCGTTTGATCTTAAGAGTTCTTCGACGTCCTCAGCGGATAAGGGTCGGCCCCAGATGAAGCCCTGGACATAATCGCAGCCGATATCCTTTAAGGTCTCCAATTGATTCGCTTCCTCTACGCCCTCCGATATCACGTCGAAGCCCATGACATGACCCATGGAAATGATGGCAGCAACATACTGCCTGGAAGATTCACTTTTATTCATCTCATCGATGAAAGATTTGTCGATTTTCAGCAGATCCGCAGGGAATCTGTTCAGATAGCTCAGAGATGAATAGCCGGTGCCGAAATCGTCGATGGCTATCTGTATGCCCATGCTCTTTAATTCATCTATGCAGCGCAGGGCTTTATCCACGGAATCTATCATTATGGATTCCGTTATCTCTATCTCAAGCTGCGAAGCCGGAATACCGCTGTCCTTAAGGAGCTTACGTATCTCGTCAACGAAGTCGCTCTTCATCAAATGACGCACCGAAGTATTAAGTGAAAGCGTGAGCTTCGCTCCTGTTTTGCGGAGCAGCTCACCGAAGAACATTGCCGCCTTTCTGGACACGGACCCGTCAAGCTTGTCGATAAGACCTACCTTTTCCGCAACCGGTATAAACTCCGCCGGGCTGATCACCTTTCCGTCACTGTCCTTCATACGCGCCAGAGACTCAAAGCCGCGAAGCTTGTGATCAAGGTCATACTGAGGCTGCAGATTGAAATAGATCGTGTCATTCTCAAGAGCATTTCTGATCGCATTCTCAATCTCAAGTATATGCTCATCCTTAAGGAGTTCCGGCGTATACTTGAGCAGATGTTCACTGCTGTTTCGCTTTTTTATCTCATTCATTGCAAGATTTGCATGGGATATAAGCGCATCCGTGTTATCCGCATCAGTAGGGAATTCGGCATAGCCAAAGCTTGCAGAAACATACAGCTCACAGCGTTCTACAGTCAACGCATCACTAAGCGCTTCACTGTATGACGAAACCACGCTCTTTAATTCTTCCTCGCTTTCATATCCGCTTACCACAAGGAAGAATTCATCACCGCCTATGCAGGTTAAGTATACCTCTGCTTTATCGGAAAGAGTCTCGGGAACAGCCTTCCAGCGTCCTGCTACTTCTATCAGCACGCTGTTACCCGTATCAAAACCGAAAGTATTATTTACATGTTTGAAATCATTAAGATCTATTGAAACAGCCGCAAACTTCTTACCCTGATCCATCAGCTCTGCAATATGTTCAGTCAGCGCAAAGCGGTTAGGCAGCCCTGTCAGCGCATCGGTATAACTTATATGCCTGAGTCTCATCAGCATCTTATAACGCGCGGTATGAGAAGAAAGGAAGAAAGCGGTCAGCTCCAGCGTTTCTTTTATATGCTGCGTATTCTCGGTATCGAAATTAACCGCCCACATAAATCCGAGCAGCTCATTACCCTGACGGAGCGGGAACAGTACAACACTTGTAACTCCTGCCTCCACCAGCGTCTGATACCAGGGATTATTGATCTCACGGATATGATCCATTTCTTCATCGTTCCTTACGATGATACAGTCGCCCTGTTCACCCAGCATATCCTTCCAGGAATTTGCTATGTCATAATAGCCCTTAAACTGTGTAACCCTCTTTATCGTGCTGTTGGGTACAAAATTACTTGCGAGTATGGAGAACTCCTCTTCCTCGTAGTTCATAAGGAGCACAGTACAACCCTCGGCCTTACAGATCATGCGGATCTCAGCGATCACGCTTTCCATCGCTTCTTTCAGATTGTTTGCTTTATGCAGTTTTATGCAGGTTTTAAGAACGTCTTTAGATGTATCTGATGTATTGAAAGTATCAAGCAGCGAATCCGCATTGTCATTCGGAACAGAGAAGTAAAGACAATAAGCGTTTTCATCATCTTCATACTCAAGCGGCATTACATAGATATCAAACCAGATCTCCACATTATGGATGTGCGCATAGGTGTGCACCTCTTCCTTAAGGATAGCCGAGCGGTAACATACATCTTCGAAATTGATGTTTTCCTGAAAATAGTCGGTGT
Organism: Lachnospiraceae bacterium; assembly: GCA_016281335.1. Taxonomy (GTDB): domain Bacteria; phylum Bacillota; class Clostridia; order Lachnospirales; family Lachnospiraceae; genus NK4A136. Next base: position 7,873 of record JAEEIK010000104.1, read on the forward strand.
ATTCGGAACCCGGAACGAATACGGTATATTCGTCCACCTTTTTTCGTATATTGAACAGTTCTCCATACTTCTTATTACCCGCAGCAATACGGATGCTGCCGTATCCGCCATCCTGCTTTTTCTCAACGGCAACTATACTTGCGGGCGAATATAAAGAATCTACAATACCCTGAAAATCCATATCTGCTCCTCAGACAAGCGCAACAAAGCCTACTATCATAATGCTACCACAGAATAACAGTGCTTACAATCCCCTCATCAGTCAGCTTTAGAGGAATTCGAAGTTTTCAAAATCGAAATTACTTCCGGGCAGGAAGACAAAATTGATATCCCACTTGCCGCTGACCGCTTTGATATCAAAGGTACGGCTTACGCTTCCCTCACTGCCAGCAAACTCAAACATCTCAGTGTATTCGCCTTCAGCATTTACAAACTTAAGATGTATAGTGTTGTTATTTAACGGTGTGTGACCGGTGATGCAAAGCTTCGTTGCCTCTTTGTCTCCGAAATCAAAGTCTCTGAAATACAACGTCACGTTATTGCCTATGCCCCGGACTGCAGTATCGCTGATCTCAAAGCTGTCACCGTAGACCTTATCGGCAGCTGCCGCAGCATTCTTTATCCATGCACGCTCGCGTTTACCGAACTCAAAGCCCTTGAAATGTACCTTCATGTTGAATTCAAAGCTTATGGTATGAACGCCGGCAAGCAAGCTTTCGCACTTAAATGTCTGCGGAAGATATACGTTCCATACCCGTTTCTGACTGTACATGGCATCTACGATCAGCTTCGCGCCTTCCTCGCCGGGTATGCCGTCCCAGACCTTTAAGGGCACATCATCGGAATCCAGCACGAATAAAGGTATAGTCACTTCATCGCTTCCTGTCTTTCCGAAATCAACATTGGCAAAACTTACTACAGTACGTCCTTCTCTCGATGTGGATATACCCTTTTCGTTTCCGCTGCCTGTTTCTCCTATGGCAGAAGAGAACAGTCCCGCAGAAATAAATTTATACGGATCCAGATATCCCTCTCCGAAGCCCGCCACTTCCAGCTCCAGCTCTGATATCAGACGTATCCTCTCAGTGCCGCTCTTTGACATGGCGCGAAGACGGACTTTACCGTCACTTACTCCCGAGAGTTTCAGCTTACCGTCTTTGTATTCCTCTATCTTCATCAGACCGGTCTCTATACCGCCTTCATTGGTGATACGGAATATCACATCCTTATCTTCCGCGCTTTCCGGAAGCAGCTTTACATCCACGGTGATCAGCGGATGTTCAGGCGTGATCAGTCTTTCTTCATTGCAGCTAAGCTCTATCTTTCTTACAGGGATCTCTTCTTTCTTACCGTTATGTAATTCCCTCTCTTCACTAGCTTTTATCAGACGGCCCTCAACATCAGCTTCAGCAGGAACCAGGCTTATCACAGCCTCCGCAGCATCTGCATTCTTTGCAGCTGCTTTTATCTTCACATTTCCTGCTTCACCCGTTGGTCTCAGCATCGCAAGCAGCTTTCCGTTAAAGAGTCTCTTATTCTTTCCCTTGTAACTGTCCTCATCCGTTGAATCCCCGTTATCCAGTCCTGCAAGTACTGCCGGCCCTTCCACTTCCACTGCGATGCGGTCACAGGCATTCTCTACGGGATTTCCATTTGCATCAAGGGCAGAGAATTCCGCAAATATCAGCTCGTCGGGATCTGCCTTTGCTTCTTCACATACTTTGCATACTATGCGCGCAGTATCACCGAAGCTCTTCCTCTCCTGCCTGCATACCTCTTTCCCGTTCTCATCATAGGCAACAGCCATAAGCGTTCCCTCTTCATAAGGCAGGCTGTAATCTGCAAAGAGCTTATGTCCGCTGCCCGCGGCATGAGTAAGCTGCTGACGCCCGAGACTGCGTCCGTTCAGGAACAGCTCTACCTCATCCAGATTGGAACAGATGCGGACATCTATCTGCTGCCCGTGATTAAAATCCCAGTAGGGAAATACATGTACCATCGGAGCCGTCACAGGATCCGTCCAGGCTGACTGCCACATATAATACACATCCTTCGGAAAGCCTGCAGTATCAATGAGTCCGAAGTAGGAATTCTTGGTATGATAAGGTGTGGGCTCTCCTATGTAATCAAAACCGCTCCATAAGAACTGCCCCATGGAATAAGGCGTATCCCTGTCCACGCAGGCGCAGATCTCGTAACTCTTGGCTCCCCAGCTGGTATTGCTGTTTCCGAGAGCCGAACACTGCTCATCATCATCCGACATGATATCCTGGGAAAGAGGGAAATGATATACGCCTCTGCTCTGCACTATCGAGAAAGTTTCACTGCCGTAGATCACCCAGTCCGGATGCGCCTTGTGGTGTTCCTCATAGCATTTCTCCGCATAGTTATAACCTGCGATCTTCAGTATGTCAGCGCATTTCTGTGCGCCCTCCCATGGCATATAATTTGAACCTATGGTAGGTACTCCGTTCTTCCTCGGATCAAACTTAAGCACCAGCTCCATCAGATCTTTCGTGATCTCCTGGCCGTGAGGTCCTTCGTGGGTATCATAGATCTCATTTCCTATACTCCACATGATCACCGAAGGATGATTGCGGTCACGCTTTATCCAGCTCTCTACATCCGTCCCGTGCCATTCCTTAAAGAAACGCGCATAGTCATAATCCGTCTTTGGCCGCTCCCACATATCAAAGGCTTCCGAGATCAGCATCACACCCATCTCATCGGCAAGTTCAAGAACTCCTTCAGCAGCCATATTGTGAGTAAGCCGGATGGCATTTACCCCCATCTCTTTAAGTATCCTGATCTTGCGTCTCATCGCCGATTTATTAAATGCACTGCCCAGGGCCCCGAGATCATGATGATCACAGACTCCGTTAAGCTTCATATTTTTTCCGTTTAAGAAGAAGCCCTTTTCTGGATCCATCTTTATGTCACGGAATCCGACTTTAACATAATGCTGCTCAAGGATAGCTTCACCAAGCATAAGGCTTAACTGAAGCTCATAGAGATACGGGTCCGCAACATCCCACTGCTTCGGAGCTTTCACC